>NZ_VIDT01000818.1 GCF_006519715.1 Ideonella azotifigens | reverse complement strand
GCGCGCCGAATACCCGCAAGCCCGCCTGTTGGGCCTGGAATGGAGCTGGCCGTTGCGCCTGTTGTGCGACTGGCGCTGCCGCCGCGCCGGCCTGCAGGCGCAAGTCAGGCGTGCCGACATCTGGGCCTGGGACTGGTCGGCCCACCAGCTCGTGTACCTGTTCCAGCGGCCCGAAAGCATGCCCCGTGCGGTGGCCAAGGCCGAGCGGGAACTGCAGCCTGGCGCGTGGCTGGTCAGCCTCGAATTCGAGGCCACGGAACTGGTGCCCAAGGCCAGGCTCGAAAGCGTGGCCGGCAAGCCGGTGTGGCTGTACCAGGCGCCGTTCAAGCGGCGCTGAAAGCGCCCCGTCCGCAGCCCGCGGCCATTCGTCCACTGCCGTGAGGACTGGCTGACCATTCTTCGACCATGGCCTTCCACCGCAAGCGCAAGCTCAACGACACTGCATCCAACCATTCGGCTACCGGCCCATGACACAAGACTTGATGGCACCGGAGACAGTTGTTTGCACACCCGTGCCCATGTGCTGAAGCATTTCGCCAAGCTGATGCTTCCCTTCGGTGCCCTGACCTGCGCGTTGGCAGGCGTGGCGCTGTGGCGCGGGCTGGACTATGAGGAAGACAGGGCGCTGTTCGCCGAGCAGTCGGCCGCGCTGCGCGGCGCCACTGCGCTGACCGAATCGCTCGCGCCTGTCTTCCGGCACGTGCGCTCGCTGACCCAGGAAGACCCGGTGCGCCAGACCCTCGCCCACCCGGACGACACGCAGCCCATGGCCAAGGCCTTCCACAGCCTGCTGCAACGCAACCCGAACTACCAGCAGGTGCGCTGGCTGGACACCTCCGGCCGCGAGCGGGTGCGCATGCAGCTGGTCGACGGCAAGCCGCAGCGGGTCCAGGTCGAGTCCGAGCTGCAGGACAAGTCCGAACGCTACTTCGTCAAGGAAGCCCGGGTGATGCCGCCAGGGGCGATCTACCTGTCGCAGGTGGACGCCTACCAGGAGCACGGCAAGGTGCAGCTGCCGCTGCGCCTGGTGCTGCGGGTGTGCATCGGCGTGGCCGACGACGCCGGCAAGCCGCTGGGCCTGCTGATCATCAACCTCGATGCCAACGCGATCTTCGCCACGCTGGACCGCACGTCCACCGTCGGCAACCGCCAGCTGCTGCTGGTGGACGACCAGGGCCGCTGGCAACGCGAGTTCCGCGCGCCAGCGACGGCCGACGCCCCGCGCATTGCCGACTTCGGCAACCAGCACCGCGGGCTGTGGTCACGCCTCCAGGCCGAGCGCGAAGGCACGGCCATCGACAGCGGGCTGTGGGCCTGGCGCAGCATGGACCCGATGGCGATGGACCAGGCGCCGCAACAGTCGCACAACATGCGCTGGGTGGTGCTGACCTACCGGCCAATGGGGGAGCTGCAGGCCACCCGCCTGCGGCTGACGCTGGGCGTGCTGGGCTTTGCCGCCTTGACCCTGTCCATGCTGGCCTTCCTCTGCTGGCGGCTGGCCAAGGAGCGCGGCCTGCTGGTGCAGGCCAGGCAGGATGCCGAGAGCGCTGCCCGCACCAAGGCCGCCTTCCTGGCCAACATGAGCCACGAGATCCGCACCCCGCTGCACGCGGTGGTCGGCATGACGCTGCTGCTCAAGCGCAGCCCCTGCACGCCGCAGCAATCCGAGCGGCTGGAACGCATCCACAGCGCCGCCGGCCATCTGCTGGCGCTGCTGAACAACATCCTTGATGCCTCCAAGCTCGAAGCCGGCGGCCTGCAGCTGGAGGCGGTGGATTTCTCGCTGCCGGCGCTGCTGGACTCGGTGGTCTCGCTGGTCACACCGGCCGCCGAGACCAAGGGCCTGTCGCTCAGCGTGGACCACCGCGACTGCCCGGACTGGCTGCGCGGCGACCCGCTGCGCCTGCGCCAGGCCTTGCTGAACTACGCCAACAACGCCGTCAAGTTCACCGAGCGCGGCGGCATCTCGCTGAATGCCCGGTGCCAGCCGCTGCCCGAGGATCCGCAGCGGCTGGAATTGCTGCTGGAGGTGGAGGACACCGGGCCGGGCATCGCGCCCCAGGTGCTGGCCCGACTGTTCGGCGAGTTCGAGCAGGCCGATGAAACCGTCGTGCGCCGCTTCGGCGGCACCGGGCTGGGCCTGGCCATCACCCGCAAGCTGGCGCGCT
>NZ_VIDT01000817.1 GCF_006519715.1 Ideonella azotifigens | reverse complement strand
GTCACCTTGGCAACCACCGCGGCGATGCGCCGCGAGAGTGGTGCACCCCGCGCCGCAGCGCCATTGCACAGTCAAAGGGCTTTGGCGTGCTTCGACGGCAAGGTGCGCCTCGTTCGTTTGGAGGAGATTTCCGCCGCCTTCGACTTCGAACAGCCCGTGATCAGAAGCTATGCTTGCCTGGCACCGAAAACCTTCAGCCACCCATGGGCTGAGGCCTTCGCTGTCCCCTTTGCCCTCAAGCAGGTGTTCAGAAGTGACGAATTTCCCTGACAGACGCAGTGTGCTGACACTGCTCGCCGTGGGCGGAGTGACGGTGTCCTGCGCCCCGCCGCTCGATGAAAAACTTCGGGCGGCAGGGGTCAGCTTTACCGTACCTGCCAACTGGACCGAGCAAAGCTTCCCGGGTTCCAGCGGTGTACAGATCATGTGCCCGCCAATCGCCGGAGGTTATGACGCGTACCTCTTCATTGAACAGTTGAGTCGCACCGAGCCGCAAAGCCCAGATGACTACCTGGCCAATCTTTCAAACCGACGCAAGGCCAACACCGTGGGTTACGAGGAGCGCAGGCGAAGGGAAGGCAGGAACGTACACGGAGTGGTGTATGGCCTGCTGGAGTATTTTCACGTCCTCAACCGCATCCCGAGTGTGGAATGGGCCGCGGTGCTTCCGAGAACTCGGCTCAGCAATGTCTACGTGTATGGCTGCACCACGGCGGCGACTGCCGAGCGGCACCTCGCCATCTTCTACGAGTTCCTGAACTCGATTGCGCTGGCGCCGAGCCAGGCGCCATGAGCAAAGCTGGATCAAGCTGCGACGGCTGATGCCTGCCGGCGGCGATGGCTTCGATGCCGTCCATCACCGGCATGCGCAGGTCGAACAACGCGACATCGGGCCGGTGCTGCAGCCAACAAGGCCACGACGGCTTGGCCGTTGGCGGCTTCGCCCGCCACGCACATGTCCACGTGCCTGCCGATCATCGCCGCCAGTCCCTCACGCACGGTGACGTGGTGACCGGCATTCAGCATGCGGATGACGCCAGCGCCGGTGGTGGGCACTGGTGTTGCGGTTTTCGGCAGAAAGGTCGGGTGCCAGCGGGGCCGCACCTTTCCCGGCGCACCAACTGCGGTGCGCAGCCGGCTTGCCTGGCGCGAAGCCTCAGGCAGTGGCGAGCGGGTGTGCGAGGCCAGGCGCTTCGGCTTCGGCCTCTTCCTTCCTGCGGCGCCGGCTCATCAGGGCCAGCACGCCAATGCCCAGGCCCAGCATCGCGTAGGTGCTGGGTTCCGGCACCGGCGCGGCCTGGGCCAGCAGCGAATAGACGCCGCCGTGGCTGCCGGCAGTCTTGCCGGTGACGCCCAGGTAGTAGTTGCCGCCGGGGGACAGCGTGATGTTGCTGAGGCTCTGGTAGTCGCTGACGATGGCGGTGCCGCCGATGGTGTGGGTGATCGACAGCTTCAGGCCGAACAGCTCGGTGAAACCGCTGAGCAGCAGCGTGTTGGAGGCGAACGAGACCAGGCTGGCGTTGGTCGGCACGCTGAAGGACCACCAGTCGGTGAACACGCTGGGCTGGGCCGTGACGCCGTGCACCGCGAAGGTCGGATCGGCGGGCGAGACGCTGAGCACGCCCAGGTCGTACACGCCGGCCTGGCTGGCCAGGCTGGCCGTCGCCAGGCTCAGCGCAGCGAGCAGAGGTTTCAGTTTCATGAGGTCTCCTAGGTTCGGTTTTGCGCAGCCCATGCGGTCGATCACTTCTGGCTGCACCAATGTCGACAGCTTTTGGGGTGTGGCTGCTGGGTTTCAAGCAGTTTGGCCTGCCTGACACCTTCAGCCGGTACCTGCCGCCGCGACACCCGAGGCAAGGGCAAGACTGGGGCCGCCATTCGCCCGGCGTCGCAGCTCGTTACGCCGGTGTCAACTCGGACACGCCGATGCGACGGGTGGCCGGGCACGAGGCGCGGGTGCCGTTCACCGGGAGGCTGTCCCGATTGGCTGGTCTGCCGACCACCCTGCTGCGGGATGCGCTGGCGTGCGGCAGCGCCGAAGCTGCGGGCATCCGCAACCCCCGGCGCCGGCCGTCCGGCACGCTCACGTTTTGGAGCCGCTCATGTCATCTGGTCCTCGAACCCTCCGCTGGCTGCGCCTGCTGCCGTGCCTGGCACTGGCAGGCTGG
>NZ_VIDT01000816.1 GCF_006519715.1 Ideonella azotifigens | reverse complement strand
GCGTGGCAAGCTTCGTTGCTTCGCACTCGCCCGTCACAGCCCGCTGATGCAGCATCCGCCGCAACTCCCCCGCCAGCGCCAGCCCGAGCTGGAGCATGACTATGCCCGCAGCCCGGCGCTGGGCTACGAGGCGCCGGAGGACGTGGGCTTCATCCGCTGCCTGTCGCACGGCTTTCCGACGCCGCTGGCGCGCTGGCACCACCACGACGAGTACGAACTGCACCTGATCGTCGCCAGCTCGGGCAAGGCCTTCGTGGGCGACTGGATCGGGCCGTTCCAGCCCGGCCACCTGGTGCTGTGCGGCCCGCGGCTGCCACACAACTGGATCTCGATGGACCTGCCCGAAGGCGGCTTTGCGCAGCGCGACCTGGTGATCCAGTTTCCCCACGCGCCGATTGCCGCCGCGGCCGAGCACATTCCCGAGCTGGCCGAAGCGCTGCCGCTGCTGGAGCGGGCGCGCCGCGGCATCGAGTTCTTCGGCCTGGCCGAGCAGGCGCGTGCGCACTGGGAGCGTGTGAAGGCCACGCACGGGCTGCTGCGCTTCGCGGCCTTTGCCGAATTCCTCGGCGAGCTGGCGCACTGCACCGACTACCGGCTGCTCTCCAGCGTGCAGATGCAGAGCGCCGACGACGACACCCAGCTGGATCAGATCAACGCCATCGTCAGCCGCATCACCGACAACGTGGCCCAGCCGCTGTCGGCCAGCGAACTCGCCGGCGAACTCGGCATGAGCGAGAGTCGCTTCTCGCGCTTCTTCCGCCGCGCCACCGGCAACACCTTCACCGACTTCGTCAACCGCATCCGCGTGAACCGCGCCTGCCAGCTGCTGATGGACTCGGACCGGCTGGTCACGCACATCTGCTTCGAGGTTGGCTTCAACAACGTCGCCAACTTCAACCGCCGTTTCCTGGACATCAAGGGCATGACGCCCACCGAATTCCGCCGCCAGTCCGGCCAGCGCTTCGGCCTGCTGCCCGACGGCCGAAGGAACTGAACCCCATGTACCTTGGCATCGACCTCGGCACCTCCGAGATCAAGCTGCTGCTGCTCGACATGCGGCAGCGCATCGTCGCCACCACCGGCGAAGCCCTGACGCTCTCGCGCCCGCAGCCACGCTGGAGCGAACAACATCCGCTGCAGTGGTGGACCGCGGCCGACGCCGCGATGCAGCGCCTGGCCGCCACCCACCCCGCCGCAATGGCAGAGGTGCGCGCCACCGGCCTGTCCGGCCAGATGCACGGCGCGGTGGTGCTGGACGCCAACGACATGGTGCTGCGCCCGGCCATCCTGTGGAACGACGGCCGCAGCGGCGCCGAATGCGAATGGCTGATGCAGACGCAGCCGCAGCTGCCGGCCATCGCCGGCAACCTGGCGATGCCGGGCTTCACGGCGCCCAAGCTGGTCTGGCTCTCGCGCCACGAGCCGGCGTTGTTCGAGCGCATTGCCAGCGTGCTGTTGCCCAAGGACTGGCTGCGGCTGCAGCTCACCGGCGACAAGGTCAGCGACATGTCCGACGCGGCCGGCACGCTGTGGCTGGACGTGGCGCGGCGGGATTGGTCGGACGAGCTGCTGGCTGCCTGTGGACTGAGCCGCAGCCACATGCCGCGGTTGGTGGAAGGAAGCGAAGTCAGCGGCCGGCTGAGGCTTTCGCTGGCGCAGCGCTGGGGCCTGCCGGCGGACGTGCTGGTGGCCGGTGGTGGTGGCGACAACGCGGCCAGCGCGGTCGGCATTGGCGCGGTCAAGCCAGGGCAGGGCTTCCTGTCGCTGGGCACCTCGGGTGTGCTGTTCGTCTGCAATGACCGCTTCCGGCCCAACCCGTCTTCCGCTGTGCACGCCTTCTGCCACGCGCTGCCGGGCCGCTGGCACCAGATGAGCGTGATGCTGTCTGCCGCAAGCTGCCTGGCCTGGGCCGCCAAGCTCACCGGGCAGCCCGACGTGGCCACGCTGCTGGCCCAGGCCGCCACCTTGAGCGAAGCCGAGAAGGCCGCCGCGCCATTGTTCCTGCCTTACTTGTCAGGCGAACGTACGCCGCACAACAACCCGCACGCCAGCGGCTCGCTGACCGGCCTGACGCATGAACACGGCCCGGCCCACATCGCCCACGCGGTGATGGAAGGCGTGGCCTTTGGCCTGCGCGACGGCTGGCGCGCGCTGGCCGCAGCCGGCACCGAAGTGGGT
>NZ_VIDT01000815.1 GCF_006519715.1 Ideonella azotifigens | reverse complement strand
TGAGGCTGCCCTGGCGGGCCAGCAGCACAAAAAAGCCGAGGTCGGAGATGGCATCCATGCCTGCCATTCTGTCGCCACAGGCATCAATGATGTGCGCTCTGCGATCACACTTTCCCTGGCGGGCAGCCTACGATGCGCCCCATGCCTGCCAATCTGTCACCGTCTGCCGACCCGGGTGAAGTGCTGTTCCCCGGCTTTGCGTCCCACTTCATCGAGACCGATGTGGGCGTGAGCATCCGCGCCCGCAGCGGCGGCGAAGGCCCGCCCTTGCTGCTGCTGCATGGCCACCCGCAGACCCACGCGATCTGGCACCGCGTGGCGCCGGTGCTGGCGCGTCACTTCACATTGGTGCTGGCCGACCTGCGCGGCTATGGCGACTCGTCCAAGCCCGCGGGCGAGGCCGACCACGCCAACTACAGCAAGCGCACGATGGCGCGCGACATGCGCCGGTTGATGCAGTCCCTGGGCCACGAGCGCTTCGCGGTGCTGGCACATGACCGCGGCGCGCGGGTCGCGCACCGGCTGGCAGCCGATCATGAAGATGCGGTCAGTCGCCTGGTGCTGCTGGACATTGCCCCCACACTCGCCATGTACGAGCAGACCAGCGAGCTGTTCGCCCGTGCCTATTGGCACTGGTTCTTCCTGATCCAGCCCGCGCCGCTGCCCGAGCGCCTGATCACCGCCGACCCTGCCGCCTACATCCGCGATGTGATGGGCCGCCGCAGCGCCGGCCTGGCGCCATTCGACCCGCGCGCGCTGGCCGAGTACGTGCGTACCGCGGCGCTGCCTGGCACTGCCCACGGCCTGTGCGAAGACTACCGCGCTTCCGCTGGCATCGACCTCTTGCACGACCGCGCCGACCGCGATGCCGGCCGTCGCCTGACCCAGCCGTTGCTCGCCTTGTGGGGCGCCGAAGGCGTGGTCCAGCGTTGCTTCTACCCGCTGGCCGAATGGCAGCGCGTGGCAACCGACGTGCGTGGCCACGCACTCCCCTGTGGCCACTACATCGCAGAAGAGGCGCCTGAATCGCTGCTGGCCGCAGCCCTGCCGTTCCTGCAGGGCAGGGCCGCATGACCGGCCGCACGCTCTACCGCAAGCTGGTGGACAGCCACACCGTGGACCTGCTCGACGAGCAGAATGTGCTGCTGTTCTGCGACCTGCACCTGATGAACGAGTACACCAGCCCGCAGGCCTTTGCCGGCTTGCATGCGCAGGGGCGCCCGGTCCCGATGCCGGGTCAGCATGTGGCGGTGGTCAGTCACATCATCCCGACGCATGCTGCGCCAGTGGCTCAACGCGTGATCCTGGATCCACCGTCGGCACTGCAGGCGCGCAACCTGCGCCGCAACTGCGAGCAGCACCGCATCGCACTGTTCGACACGCAGGACCCTTTGCAAGGCATCGAACACGTGGTGGCACCCGAGCATGGGTTGATCCTGCCCGGCATGGTGGTGCTGTGCGGCGACAGCCACACGACGACCTATGGCGCGCTCGGTGCACTGGGTTTTGGCATTGGCACCAGCGAGGTCGAGCATGTGCTGGCCACGCAGACCCTGGTCTACCGGCTGGCGGGCGACATGCGCATCACGGTCGACGGCCGGCTGCCCCGGGGCACCGGCGCCAAGGACCTGGTGCTGGCGATCATCGCCCGCATCGGCGCGCAAGGGGCGCGCGGCTACGTGGTCGAGTTCTGCGGCGAAGCCATCGATGCGCTGTCGATCGAGGCCCGCTTCACGCTGTGCAACATGGCGGTCGAGGCCGGCGCTCGGGGTGCGCTGGTCGCGCCGGACCAGAAAGCGCTGGACTACGTGCTGGCGCACGCGCCGGATCTCGCCGAAGACGGCCCGTGGCGCGAAGCCGCGCTGGCGCATTGGGCCACGCTGCGCAGCGACGCCGACGCGGTGTTCGATGTCGAGCATCGCTTCGACGCAACCCAGCTGTCGCCCTTTGTGACCTGGGGCACCAGCCCGGACCAGGCCTTGCCGGTGCACGCCGCCGTGCCCAGCCCGCAAGACTTCGATGACCCCGTGGCGCGCAGCAGTGCCGAGCAGGCCTTGCGCTACACCCGGCTGTCCGCGGGTGCGCCGCTCGCCGGTACGCCGGTGCAGCACGTGTTCATCGGCTCCTGCACCAACGGCCGCATCGAGGACTTGCGCGAGGTCGCAGCCACGGTCGGCTCGCAT
>NZ_VIDT01000814.1 GCF_006519715.1 Ideonella azotifigens | reverse complement strand
TCGGGCCCGCCAATGCAGGCAATGCGCCGGTGGCCCAGGTCCAGCAGGTGCTGCGTGGCCAGCAACCCGCCCTGGCGATGCGCCGTCTCGACCAGGTCGCAAGGCTGCTCGCCGACCTCGATCTCGCGGTCCACCAGCACGGTGGGAATGGACAGCCCGGCGAGCTGCTGGGCCAGCGACGCATCGCGGCCGGTGGAGACGACGATCAGCCCGTCGATGCGGCGTTCGGCCAGCACCTGCAGGTAGCTGCCCTGGCGGTTTGCCTCGTCCTTGGTGTTGCAGAGGATCAGGTTGTAGCCGGCACCAAAGCAGCGGTCTTCCACGCTGTGCACCACCTCGGCGAAATACGGGTTCGAGCTGTTCGGGATCAGCATGCCCAGCGTGCGCGTGTTGTTGCTCTTCAGGCTGCGCGCAATGGCGCTGGGCACGTAGCCCTGCTCGCGGATCGCTGCTTCCACGCGCTCGCGGCTCTCGGGGCTGACATGCCGCGTGCCGTTGACGACGTGCGACACCGTGGTCACCGAGACCTGGGCCTGGCGGGCGACGTCCTTGATGGTCGCCATGGCCGTTCAGGCAGCACCGCGGCGCTGCCGCAGCGTGTCGACGATGACGGCGGCCACGATCACCGCGCCGGTGATGATGCGCTTGCTCGGTTCGCTGGCGCCGACCTGCGCCAGCCCTGCCTCCAGCACCGCGATGATCAGCACGCCAAAGGCGGTGGTGATGACCGAGCCGCGCCCGCCCATCAGGCTGGTGCCGCCGATCACCACCGCGGCAATGACCTGCAGCTCCACGCCTGTGCCGGCATTCGGGTCCGCCGCTTCCAGCCGGGCCGACTGCATCAGCCCCGCCAGACCCGCCAAAAGGCCGATCAGCGCGAACACCGCGATGCGGATCGGCCGCGGGTCCACGCCAGCCAGTCGCATCGCCTCTTCGTTGGTGCCGATGCCGACCATGCTGCGGCCGAACACCGTGCGCGACAGCACCAGCTGAGCGACGATGACGATCAGCACCGCCAGCACGAAGGCCGAGGACACGCCGTCGAGCACGGGCGCGGCCAGCCAGGAAATCGCATCGCCCACGTACTGCGTGCGCGAGTCCGTCACCAGGTAGGCGCTGCCACGCACCGCTTCCAGCATGCCCAGCGAGACGATGAAGGACGGCAGCCGCCAGGCGACCGACACCGCGCCGGTGACCGCGCCGCACAGCAGCCCGGTGGCCAGCGCCAGCACGGCAGCCGCCGGCACGCTCCAGTGCCATTGCAGGATGGCGGCGGCCGAGGTGGCGGCCGACAGCGCCATCACCGAGCCCACCGACAGGTCGATGCCGGCAATGATCAGCACGAAGGTCATGCCCACCGCCATCACCGCCAGCGCCGGGATCTCGTTGGCAATGGTGACAAAGGTCTCGCGGCTCCAGAAGTATTCGGACAGCCAGGAGAACAGCGCCACCATGCCGACCAGCACCGCGGCCAGGCCGATGAAGGTGCCCAGCTGGGTGCGCCAGACAGGGGCGGCGGCGGCTTGGGAAGTCACAGAGGTGTTCATGAAGCAGAGGATTCTGTGGCCACGGCCTTGCCGGGCTCGGAAGACTTGGAGAAAGCGGCCGAGAGCAGCAAGGATTCGGTCCATTCGCCACGTTCGAACACGGCCACCAGGCGCCCGGCGCTCATCACGCCGATGCGGTCGGCCATGGCCATCAGTTCGCGCAGGTCGGACGAGACCATCAGCAGCCCGCGCCCGTCGCAGGCCATCTGGTCCAGCTCGGCGTAAAGGTCGGCACGGGCGCCCACGTCCACGCCACGCGTCGGTTCGTCCAGCAGCAGCACACGGGTGCTGCGATGCAGCCAGCGGGCGAACACCACCTTCTGCTGGTTGCCACCGGAGAGCTGGCCCACCGGCTGCTCGCTGCCGCGGCAGCGCACACGCAGCCGCTCGATGAAGCCGCGCACCAGCGTGTGTTCGTGCGCACTGCGCAGCCAGCCACCGCGCGAGACGGCAGCCAGGTCCGACAGCGTCGCGTTGATGCGGATCGACTGCGACAGCAGCAGGCCTTGCGACTTGCGGTCTTCGGCGACCAGGCCAATGCCGGCCGCAATCGCCTGCACCGGCGACGCAAAGCCGCGCGGAATGCGGCGCTGGACCTCGCCCGCATCGTCATTCAGCACCAGCGTGCCGCTATCCGC
>NZ_VIDT01000813.1 GCF_006519715.1 Ideonella azotifigens | reverse complement strand
TGGTGGTGCTGCTGGTGCGCGACGTGCGCCGCCGCGGCCAGGTCGAGACCGCGCTGGCCGAGTCGCTGGCCTTCCGCCGGGCGATGGAGGATTCGCTGGTCACCGGCCTGCGCGCACGCGATGTGCAAGGCCGCGTCAGCTATGTGAACCCGGCCTTCAGCGAGATGGTGGGTTATGCGCCGGAAGAGTTGATCGGCCGCTTTCCGCCGCCTTACTGGCCACCCGAGCAGGTCGAGGAATACCTGCGGCGCCAGGACACCCGGCTGCAGCTGGGCGTGGACGGCGGCGGCGTGCACCGCGAGGGCTACGAAACCGTGTTCATGCGCCGCGGCGGCGAGCGTTTCCCGGTGATGATTTACGAGGCGCCGCTGCACGACCGGGTGGGCCACCATGTGGGCTGGATGGGGGCGATCCTGGACGTCAGCGGCGAGCGGCGCATGGAAGAGCTTTCGCGCCAGCAGCAGGACAGGCTGCAGGCCGCGGCGCGCTTGGCCACCGTCGGCGAAATGGCCTCGCTGCTGAGCCACGAGCTGAACCAGCCGCTGGCGGCGATTGCCAGCTACGCCACCGGCTCGCTGAACCTGATGGCCGAGCCCGAGCCGGACACGCTGGAGCTGGTGCGCCAGGCCATCGAACGCATTGCCGAGCAGGCCGAGCGGGCAGGGCGTGTCATCAAGAGCGTGCACGGCTTTGTGCGTCGGCGCGAGCAGTCGCGCGAGGTGGTGGCGGCGGACCAGTTGATAGAGGCCGTGCTGCCCTTGGTGCGCCTGCAGGCGCGCAAGAGCGGTACGCGCATCGAGCTGGACCTGCCCAAGCCGGTGCCCAGCGTGCAGGCCGATCGCACCATGGTCGAGCAGGTGCTGCTGAACCTGACGCGCAATGCGATCCAGGCCATGGAGACCGACCAGACGCCGCTGGCCCAGCGGGTGCTCACGCTGAAGGTGCGCCAGCACGAGCCGCGCTGGGTGCAGTTCAGCGTGGCCGATGCCGGACCCGGCATTGCGCCGGAAGTGGCGGCGCGGCTGTTCACGCCGTTTTTCACCACCCGCCAGGAAGGCATGGGCCTTGGCCTCTCGCTTTGCCGCACCGTCATCGAGCAACATGGCGGCACCTTGGACCATGGGCCGGCCAACAGCGAGGCCTCTCCCGCCGGCACGGAATTCCGGTTTACCCTTCCAGCGCCCGACAGCCCGCGCCGCAACGCGCCTTCTTCTGCCATGACGCCATGACGCCCACCTCGTCCCGCTTCGGCCTGCCCATGGTCTACCTCGTTGACGACGAGGACGTGGTGCGCGACGCCCTGGCCTGGCTGCTGCGCTCGCGCCGGCTGCTGTCCGAGGGCTTCGCCAGCGCCGAGGCCTTCGAAGAACTGCTGAATCAGCGCGGCGCCCATGCCGACCTGGCCGCCAGTTGGCCGACCGCGCCGTCCTGCCTGGTGCTGGACGTGCGCATGCCCGGCATGAACGGGCTGGCGCTGTTCGACCGGCTGGTCGAGCGTGGCCTGGCCCAGGTGCTGCCGGTGATCTTCCTGACCGGTCATGGCGACGTGCCGACCGCCGTCGCCGCCGTCAAGCGCGGTGCCTTCGATTTCGTCGAGAAGCCGTTCTCGGACAACGCGCTGGTGGACCGGGTCGAACATGCCTTGCAGGCCAGCGAAGCGGTGTTGCTGCAGCGCCTGGCCAAGCGCGAGGTGCAGCGCGCGCTGGCCGAGCTGACCGAGCGCGAACGCGAGGTCATGCAGCTGGTGGTCGAAGGCCGGCCGAACAAGCTGATCGCCGACGCGCTGGACATCAGCGTGCGCACCGTCGAGGTCCACCGGGCACGCGTCTTCGAGAAGATGAACGTCAAATCCGCCGTCGAGCTGGCCAATCTTTTGCGCCCCTGATCCCGTGTTCCGCTGACCGACAATACCGCCCATGTCCCTGGGCGAATTCGAACTGATTGACCGCTTCTTCAAGCGCCCCGTGCAGCGCGCCGTGCTGGGCGTGGGCGACGATTGCGCCTTGCTGCAGCCCACGCCCGGCATGCAGCTGGCCGTGTCGACCGACCTGCTGGTCGAGGGCCGGCATTTCCTGTCCACCGTGGACCCGGCGCGGCTGGGCCACAAGGCGCTGGCCGTCAACCTCAGCGACCTGGCCGCCTGCGGCGCCAAGCCACTGGGCTTCACGCTGAGCCTGGCGCTGCCCCGG
>NZ_VIDT01000812.1 GCF_006519715.1 Ideonella azotifigens | reverse complement strand
CGGGTGCCGCGCTTGGCGGTCTTTTCCATCATGACGAGCTGCGCTCCTGCGCTTCGGCCAGGCCGAGCAGCGCATGGATGGCGGCGACGACCAGCGTCGAGCCGCCCTTGCGACCGCGGATCACGATCCACGGCACCTCGTTCACCGTGGCCATCAGGTCCTTGGACTCGGCCGCCGAGACAAAGCCCACCGGCATGCCGACGACCAGCGCCGGCTTCACGCCCTCTTCGCGAATCAGCCGCACCAGCTCGATCAAGGCCGTGGGCGCATTGCCGATGCCGACGATGGCGCCGTCCAGCAGGCCGTGGCGATGGGCCTGGCGCATGGCCTGCACGGCGCGCGTCGTGCCCTCGGCGGTGGCCTGGGCGATCACGTCCGCGTCGCTGATGAACTGGTGCGTGGCCATGCCGAAGTGGGCCAGCCGCGGGCGCGAGAGGCCCACGCAGATCATCTCCACGTCCGCCACCACCGGCGCGCCGCCGGCCAGCACCGCGCGCAGCCCGGCGGCCACCGCGTCGGGGTGGAAGTCGGTCAGGCCGTTGAAGTCGAAATCGGCGTTGGCGTGGATCATGCGGCGCACGATGGACCACTGGGCGGACGTGTAGAAGGCCTGCGGTCCGACCTCGGCGTCGATCACCGCAAACGAGTCGTGCTCGATCGCGCGGCCGGCCGCCGTCAGCTGCTCGGTGACGACGTTGCCGTTCGGGATCTCAGGCATGGCTGTGGCCCGCGTGGTCGTGGCCGTGCGCACGGTCGTGTGCATGCCCGTGCTCATGTGCATGGTCATGCGCCTGCGCCGGCACGTGGCCGTCGTCGTGGTGATGGTGGCCCTGGCCGTGCTCCTCGGCGAAGAGGCGGAACTTGCAGCCGTCGCAAGGCATCAGCGCTTCGGGCGCGCCGTCCAGCAGGTCGTGCACGCGCTGGTCCATCAGCCCGAAGATTTCGGGCTCGAAACCGAAGTAGTGGCCGCTGGCAAAGCGCACATGCGGGTACTGCAGGCGCAGGTGATCGATCTGCCGGCCGATGCGCTGCACCAGCGTGCCGGTGAACAGGTAATACGGCAGCACGACGATCTGCCGCATGCCCAGCAGCACCTGGCGCTGCACGACCTTTTCCAGCCGCGGCCAGGTGATGCCGGTGAAGGCCAGGTCCACCAGCTCGTGGTCAGTCTCTTCCAGCAGCCAGCGCGCCATCTTGGCCAGCTCGCCATTGGCGCCGCGGTCCGACGAGCCGCGGCCCAGCACGATCACGCCGGTGCCGGTCGGGTCTGGCATGTCCAGCGTGTTCATCGCGCTGCGCAGCTGGCGGCGGAGGATTTTCAGGATTTGTTCGCCGGCACCCAGGTGCGGCGCGTAGAGGAACTGCACGCCCGGGCTTTCGGCCCGCGCCTCGGCGATGTGCTCGGGGATCTCCATCTTCGCGTGGCCGGCCGCGTTGAGGATCAACGGCAGCACCAGCACGCGCCGGCTGCCGATTGCGGCGCGGCGCAGGCCGGCTTCCAGCATCACCTCGGCGAATTCGATGAAGCAGACCTCGATGCGCCATTCGGGGTGCCTGGCTCGCCACTGCGCGGCGAACAGCTCGATCTCGTCGTTGCCGCTGCGTTCTCTTGACCCATGCCCGATGATCAGGACCGTATCGGTCAGTGCGGCGTGGGTGTGCGCGGCGGTTTGCAGTGCGATGGGCACGATGTCGTTCATGAGGTTTCCTTCGTGGCTTCGCTCGCGCGCCGGAAGCGGTGCGTGAACGTGGCGTCGTACAGCTTGGATTTGGTGAGCTCGGCCCAGCCGCGCGCGCCCAGCGTGGGGCTGGCGATGACCATGGCCTGGCTGACGATGCCGGCCTCGCGGCACAGCTGCTTGATGGTGGCCACCGTGCCGCGCACGATGCGCTCTTCGCCCGGCCAGCTGGCCTTGTGCACCACCAGCACCGGTGCGTCTTCCGGCCAGCCGGCTTCGCGCAGGCCTGCCTCGACCTTGTGCAGCAAGGTGATGGACAGGAAGATGCACAGCGTGCAACGGTGCGCCGCCAGCTCGGCCAGCGATTCGCCGGCCGGCATGGGCGTGCGGCCCTCCACGCGGGTGAAGATCGTCGTCTGCGTGACCTCGGGCAGCGTGAAGCTTTCGACCGCCGCGGCGGCCGAGGCCATGGCCGAAGACACGCCCGGGACCACGCCGATCGGGATGCCGGCGGCGTC
>NZ_VIDT01000811.1 GCF_006519715.1 Ideonella azotifigens | reverse complement strand
TCCTGAAGATGGCCGGCACGGACGCTGGCGCCACCCCGTTCGACCTGATGGAACAGGTCTCCTTCCACACCGTGGCCCACGCCATGGCCCGCCGGCTGCGCGCCCACGGCCCGGTGCTGACGGTCTCGACCGGCTGCACCGCCGGCATCGACGCCATCGGCATGGCCTTCGACCTGGTGCGCCACGGCAGCTGCGGCGTGGTACTGGCCGGGGCGGGCGAGGCGCCGGTGTGCCCTGTGGTCTACGCCGCGTTCGACAGCATTGGCGCGCTCAGCACCCGCAATGACGATCCCGCAAGCGCCTCGCGCCCGTTTGCCAAGGACCGCGACGGTTTTGTGCTCGGCGAAGGCGCCTGCATGCTGGTGGTCGAGGACTACGAACGCGCCAGGGCCCGCGGCGCGCGCATCTACGCCGAGCTGCTGGGTTTTGCCTCGGTCAGCAACGCCTTCCACATGACGGACCTGCCGCCCGACGGCGCGGCGCTGGCGCGCTGCATGTCGCTGGGCCTGGCGGACGCGGCGCTGAAGCCCGAGGCCATCGACGCGGTCAACGCCCATGGCAGCTCCACGCCGCAGAACGATATTTGCGAGACCAACGCGATCAAGGCGGTGCTGGGCCAGCGCAAGGCACGCCAGGTGCCGGTCAACTCGCTGAAAAGCATGGTCGGCCATGCGCTGGGCGCGTCCAACGCGATCGAGATCGCCGCCTGCGCGATGGCCATCCAGGAGCAGTACATGTTCCCGACCATCAACTTCGGCAGCGCCGGCGACGGCTGCGACCTGGATTACGTGCCCAACCAGGGCCGCGGCGCCCCGATAGGCGCGCTGCTGAAGCTCAGCAGCGGCTTCTCCGGCGTGCACTCGGCGCTGGTCATGGGCCATCCGCAGCGCTAGGCCCGAACATGTTGCAGCGGCGGACGTGGCTGGGCCTGGCGCTGGGCCTGACATTGGGTCCGTGGCCGGGCGAGTCGGCCCATGCCGCGGCCGTGCCCGACGCGCTCACCACACTCATTCCGCCGCCCTACCAGGCCCAGGCGCTGACGCCGGAGGAAACCCCGCACTTCACCCGGCGCAAGCCCTACCGCGAGGGCGACCACCTGGTCTGGGAATACCGGCTGGTGGTGACCGAGACCAAGCACCCGCTGGCCGACGGCACGCCGTACAAGGTCTACGCCTACGGCAACCGGGTGCCCGCCCCGCAGCTCTATGCGCGAGATGGCGACCGGGTGCGCATCCGCCTCGTCAACGAGACCACCGTGCCGCACACCATCCACTCGCACGGCCTGTACACGCCGCAGCGCATGGACGGCGCCACGCATGTGCACCTGGGCCCGGACGGCGAGATGCACCAGCACGACCCGGCCGGCGCGCCGCTGCCGGTGGCGCCCGGCGAGGAGTTCACCTACGACTACATCGCCCGCCCTTCAGGCTCGCACTTTTACCACTGCCACGTGAGCGCCAACGAGCACATGGCGCGCGGCATGATCGGCACCTTCGTGGTCTTCCCCAAGCTGCCCGAGCCGCCGGCCGATTTCGACAGCGTGCTGCTGCTGCAGGAGTGGAACTCCAAGTACGCGAAGCAGGGCAAGCCGGGCGACCCGCGCGAGGTGGGCGACGCCGACTTCTTCACCTTCAACGGCCTGTCCTTCCCGAACACGCCGCTGATGCAGGTAAAGCAAGGCGCCAGGGTGCGCATCCGCTTTGTCAATGCCGGGGCGCAGCCGCATTTCATGCACCTGCATGGCCACACCTTCCTGGTCACCCACAAGGATGGCTTTCCGCTGCGCGAGCCGATGCTGATGGACACGGTGGCGGTCGGCCCGGCCGAGCGGGTGGACATCTTCTTCATTGCCAACAACCCCGGCGACTGGCCGCTGCACTGCCACTCGCCGCCTCACACCACCAATGCCGGCGTCTACCCCGGCGGCATGATGGCGCACCTGATCGTGGGCCCGGACCGCTACCCGAAAAGCGGCGAAGGCCCGCTGGGCCCGGGCATCGAAGCCGCAACCGACGCCTGGCGCGACTACGCGCGCCGCTACTACGCCAGCCTGGCCAAGGCCGCGCGATGAACCGCCTGCACGCACCAGCATCCGTCGAGCCAGCGGTGATCGGGTTCAGCGCCAAGGTCGGCCTGGCCGGCCTGGCAAGGCGGCTGCACGGTCAGGCCCCCGACTACCTGGCCCCACCCGAGCTGGCCTTC
>NZ_VIDT01000810.1 GCF_006519715.1 Ideonella azotifigens | reverse complement strand
CGCTCGCGACGCTGATGTTCGGCTGCCAGCTCGGTGCGCAACTGCGCCAGCTCGGCCTGCGCGACCGTCAGTGCCTGCGCTTGTTGGACCTTGGCGGCCTGTTCGCCGCGCGCCGCCCCTTCGGCGCGGGACAGCCGCTGGGCCAGCTGTTCCTTCTCGGCCTTGTCGGTGGCCTGCTGCTGGCGCAGCGTGTCGCGCTCCTGCTGGGCTTGCTGAAGCGCGGCCTGGGCGGCGCGGGCGACTTCCTTGGCCTGGGCAAGCCGCTTGTCGCCACCGTCTGCGGCGTGGGCCAGCGCAACGCTGCAGAGCACGGCCAGTGCGGCGCAGCGGATCATTGAGAGACCTGATTGCATGCTCAGAACTTCAGGTTGGTTTCGAGCTGCAACACGTCGATCTTCAGCGGCGCGCTGCTGAGGTTGCCGCTGATCGAGCTGGGGTCGCCGGGGATGCTCAGGAAGCGCACGTTGTCGTCCAGGTTGCGGGTGCTGGTGAAGCGCAGGCCCAGCGTGGCCTTGTTGTCGAAGGCGTACTGGCCGCCGACGCTGAAGCCCTTGTAGTTGGTGCCGCCCAGGTGCCAGGTGGTGTCGGTGTAGGCATCGATCCAGGCGTCGCGCTCCAAATGGCGGAAGGCCGCGAAGACCTGCCACTGGCCGGGCTCGATCAGCTTGGCATGGCCGAACTGCAGCCTGGCCTGGTAGCCCAGCGTCTTGTCCTTCAGGTCGGCCACCGCGGTGGTGCCGGCGCGGCGCTGGATGTCATCGTTGTCGAAGCCGGTGTTCTTCACCACATGGAACGAGAAGTTGACTTCGTAGGGGTTGTAGTGGCGCGCGGTGAGGCTCAGGCTCAGGTCCACAGGCTTGAAGCGCGAGGCCAGGCCCCAGACCGGCGCGGCGGTCGAGGTGGGCGCGTTGAGGTTGATCAGCGTGTTGCCCTTCTGCCGGATGGCCGCCGGGTAGGCGCTGTTCTGGTACGGCGCAACGCCGGCCAGCGCACCGGTGGGCGGCAGCTCGTTTTCGCGCACGCCCTGCACGTTGCGGAAGTTGTAGGCGCCTGCGGCCACGCGCAGCTGCCAGGCGTCGCCAAACGCCCAGTCCAGGCCCAGCTGGCCGCCGACCAGCGCCTTGTCCTTCTGGCTGTTGGCGAACTCGGACAGCGCGAAGCCGCCCGCGGTGGCAAAGCCGTACAGGCCGCTGGCCATGTCCAGCTCGCCGTGGCCGGCCAGGCCGTCCAGGCCCATGTCGTCCGGCCAAGTCAGGTCGCTGCCATCGAACGGCACGCCCATGCGACCGGCGTCCAGCCGATTGCCCTGCAGCGGCTCCCAGCGCACCGAAGCGCGGTCCACGCCAATGCTGAACCGGTTGCCGTCATTGCCGGCGGTGACCGACTCGGAGGTGGGGCTGCCCGTCGTGCTGCCGGTCGCCAGGCGCACGGTGCCGCTGAAGCTGTCGCTGGCCTTGGCATGGAAGCCGACGCGGGCGCGCAGCGTGGCGCGCTGGCGATCATTGCGGGTGTTGGTCAGGTCTGGCGCCCAGGCGGGCGAGTCGGTCTGGGCGTGGAAGATCTCGGGCGCGACGTTGTCGTTGGCGAACATCTCGTCCTGTGCACGCACGCGGATGTCGCCGTCAATCGACACCGAGCGCAGCCAGCCCGGCAGGCGGCGGCCGTCGGTCCAGCCTTCTTCGCGTGCGGCGATCAGCACCTCGTTGCGCACCTCGTCCTTGATCCTGGCGCGCGTGCTGTCGCTCAGGTAAGGCACGCGCACCACCGAGCGCGGCGCGCCCCAGCCGGTCTCGGCCGGCAGCGGTGCCGGGCTACCGGCGGCCACCGCATCGCCAGCAGCCTTGGCCCTGCGCAGCAGCTCATCGGCCTTGGCGCGGGTCAGCAGGCCTTGTTCGACCAGCGCGTCGATCAGCGCCAGCGTGGTGGCTTTCAACTCGCCCAGTGCGGCAGCTTCGCTGGTGGTGGGCGCCGTGTCGGCATGGGCCTGCGGCAGCGCAGCCAGCAAGGCCAGGGCCAGCGGCGCGAGGCGGAAGGAGATTCGGGTCATGGGGTTCTCGAAAGACATGGGTTGTTCTCACGCACCGGCGCGCACGGTCAGGCGAAAGCGCATCGGTTGGGCCACAGCCGGCGGCACCGGCAGGCGCAGCGCTTCGGCGCTGGCGTCCAGCGCGGTCTTCAGCGCGGGGGTGCCGCCGTCGGCTTCCCAGC
>NZ_VIDT01000081.1 GCF_006519715.1 Ideonella azotifigens | reverse complement strand
CAGGGCGATTTGCTGCTGGACAACGGCCAGCACATCCTGATTGGCGCCTACCGCGACACGCTGGCACTGATGCGCCGCGTGGGCGCGTCGCCCGAACACCTGCTGCACCGCAGCCCGCTGACGCTGCGCTACCCGGACGGCAGCGGCCTGGTGCTGCCGCCCGGCCCTGCGCTGCTGTCCTTCGCCCGCGGCGTGCTGGGCTGGCGCACAATGCCCTGGCGTGACCGTGTTGCGCTGCTGCTGCAAGCCAGCCGCTGGGGCCTGCAAGGCTTTCGCTGCGACCCCTCTTTGACAGTGCAGGCCTTGTGCCGCGGCCTGCCCGCGAGCGTGATGCAGGCGCTGATCGAGCCACTCTGCGTGGCCGCGCTGAACACGCCTGCCGACCAAGCCAGCGCGCAGGTGCTGCTGACAGTGCTGAAAGACGCCTTGTTCGGCCCACGCGGCAGTGCCGACCTGCTGCTGCCGACAGCGCCGCTGCAAGCCCTGCTGCCAGACCCGGCGCTGGCCTGGCTGCAGCAGCGTGGCACCGAATGGCGGCCTGGCGCACGCGTGCAGCAGCTGCACCGCCTGGCCGAAGGTTGGCAAGTGCGGACCGATGAAGGGCAGGACGATGTGCAAGGCGTGGTGCTGGCCTGCAGCGCCAACGAAGCCGGCCGGCTGCTGGCCCCGCATGCACCCGACTGGGCCGAGACCGCGCAAGCGCTGCGCTACGAACCCATCGTCACGGTCTGGCTGCGAAACCCGGCGCACCGCGCCTGGCCGGAGCCCATGCTGGCCTTGCAGGCCGACGCGCAGGCGCCGGCACAGTTCGGCTTTGACCTGGGCGCGCTGGGCGGGCCGGCAAACACGCTCGCACTGGTCATCAGCGGTGCAGCGCCTTGGGTGGCGCAAGGGCTGCCAACCACGGTCGCCGCGGTTCGGCGCCAGTTGGCGCAGGCATTTGCCGGTCGATCTGAATTCGACTGGGACGATGCGCAGGTCGAGCTGGTGGCCGTGCGCGCCGAGAAACGTGCCACTTTTGCCTGCACGCCCGCGCTGCAGCGACCGTCGGCAGATCCCCTGCCCGGGCTGCGCGTGGCGGGTGACCACGTGGCCGGCCCGTATCCGGCCACGCTGGAAGGCGCAGTGAGGTCCGGCTTGGCGGCGGCACGCGCGCTCATCACCAGCTGAAACATGACGCTCGCGTCACGGCGATTTCGCAGCCATCTTCCCGCCAGGCATTTCGCCATGCAAAAATGGCAGCAGATCCACGCTGCTTCGCCATGACCAAAAAAGATCCCAACACGCCCAGCATCCAGGTGCTGGCACGGGCTTTTTCGCTGCTGGACGTGCTGGCCGCGCACCAGGACCCGGTGCCGCTGAAGGATTTGAGCGAGCGCACGGGACTGCACCCGTCCACCGCGCACCGCATCCTGAACGACTTGGCAGCAGGCCGCCTGGTCGACCGACCCGAAGCCGGCAGCTACCGGCTGGGCATGCGGCTGCTGGAACTGGGCAACCTGGTCAAGGCCCGGCTGGACGTGCGCGACGCGGCGCTCGGCCCGATGCGCGAGTTGCACAAGCTCACCCACCAGCCGGTCAACCTCTCGGTGCGCCAGGGCGACGAGATCGTCTACATCGAGCGGACCTACAGCGAGCGCTCAGGCATGCAGGTCGTGCGCGCCGTCGGCGGCCGGGCGCCGCTGCACCTCACCTCCGTGGGCAAACTCTTCCTGGCCTACGACGACCCGCAGCGTGTGCGCGCCTATGCCACCCGCACCGGCCTGGCCGGCCACACGCGCAACAGCCTGACGGAGATAGGCGCGCTGGAGCGTGAGCTGAACCTGGTGCGCCGGCATGCGCTCGCGCGCGACGACGAGGAACTGGAACTGGGCGTGCGCTGCATGGCCGCCGGCATCTTCGACGACCAGGGCAAGCTGGTGGCGGGCCTGTCCATCTCGGCACCAGCGGACCGGCTGGAAGAATCCTGGCTGGACCGGGTCAAATCCACTGCCGCCACCATTTCCGGGGCACTGGGTCACCGCGTGCCCTGAAACACGCTTGCCGAGCGTGATGAAAAAAGCAGCCCGCGGGCTGCTTTTTTCATGGGAGGAAGCAACTCAGATGGCTGGCTTGGCGGCGTGCACTTCGGTGGTGGCAGGCAGCAGGCTGGCGGCACCGGTCGCCGCGGCAGTGCCGGCTGCGCGAGTCAGCCCTGCGGCTGGCGTGACCGGCACGCTTGCGGTCAGTGGCGCCGGGTTGGCCATCACCCACTTGCGGATGCGCTCGGCGTCGCCGATGCGCGAATACTTGCCGGCCGAATCCAGCAGCACCATGATCAGCTTGCGGCCGGCCATCTGGGCCTGCATCACAAGACATTGGCCCGCCTCGTTGATGTAGCCGGTCTTCTGCACGCCAATGTCCCAATCCGGGTTGCGCACCAGCCGGTTGGTGGTGTGGAACTGCAGTTGACGGTTGCCGATGGCGACCTGATGCTCGGGCGAGGTAGACAGTTCGCGGATCAGCGGCACATGCGAAGCAGCGCTCACCAGCGCTGCCAAATCGCGTGCGCTGGACTGGTTCTGGCTCGACAGGCCGGTGGGCTCGACGTAACGCGTGTCCATCATGCCCAGCAGCTTGGCCTTGGCATTCATCGCGCCGACGAAGGCCGACAGGCCGCCAGGGTAGTGGCGGCCCAGCGAATTCGCAGCCCGGTTTTCCGAGGACATCAGCGCCAGGTGCAGCATTTCGCCGCGAGGCAGCTGAGTGCCGACCTTCAGGCGCGAGGAACTGCCTTTTTCGGTGTCCACATCGTCCTGCGTGATGGTCAGCACTTCGTCCATCGGCAGCTTGGCCTCGGTCACCACCATCGCGGTCATCAGCTTGGTGATGGACGCGATCGGCAGGACGGCCTGGGAATTCTTGTTCAGCAGGACCTCGTTGGTGTCCTGGTCCATCACAAAGGCCACGCCTGACTTCAGCGCCAGCGGATCCTCGGTTTCATGCAGGCCGGCGAGCTGGCCAAACGAGCGGACCGGCGGGGTGACGCTGGCGACCGTCTTGCGCGTGGCGACCACAGCGTGCGTGGGCCGGGCCGCGCGGCCCTTGCTGGCCACCACCTTGCGACTGCTCACCGCGCCGGCTGACGACTTGTTCGCCGCCTTGCTGACTGCGCTGGAGGAAGATGCCTTTTTGGCAGCGGAAGCTGCGGTGGCCTGGGCGGGCACTGCGATGCTGACGGCGAGCGCCAGGCCAAAACCCAGTGCTCGCACCACATTCAGTCGAATCTTGTTCATCGGTGCAGCGTCTAACGCCCTAAAAAGTGGCCCCCGGATTGCTTCTCGCAAGCACGCCGGGGAGCGCCTTACAGATTTTGTCCCGAGTCTATGGGAAAGCAAAAAGACACGCAAGATCAAAAACTTGCATGCCCTTTCTCAAGTGCCCATCGGACCTGGGATCAGCCCTGCGCAGCCACCCTATCACCGCCGGTGTGAAGCTTGTTCAGGGCCGAGAGATACGCCTTGGCAGATGCCACGACGATGTCCGGATCAGCCCCGACACCATTCACCACCCGGCCGCCCAACTGCAGGCGCACCGTGACTTCGCCCTGCGATTCTGTGCTGCCCGAGGTGATGGCATTGACCGAATAAAGCAGCATTTCCGCGCCACTTTCGATCTGGGATTCGATCGCCTTCAGCGTTGCATCGACCGGGCCGTTGCCATGGCTCTCGGCAACGACCTCGCGGTCGCCGATCGTGAAAGCCACCCTGGCGTGCGGGCGCTCGCCGGTTTCCGAGCGCTGCGACAGCGACAGGAAACCGTGGTGCTCGTGAATGCTGGTGACGCTTTCGTCGCCCAGCAGCGCGATGATGTCCTCGTCGAAAATCTCGCTTTTGCGGTCGGCCAGGTCCTTGAAGCGGGCGAACGCCGCATTGATTTCCGTCTCCGACTCCAGCGCCACGCCCAGTTCCTGCAGCCGCTGCTTGAAGGCATTGCGGCCGGACAGCTTGCCCAGCACGATCTTGTTGGCGGCCCAGCCCACATCCTCGGCGCGCATGATCTCGTAGGTGTCACGCGCCTTCAGCACGCCGTCCTGGTGGATGCCCGAAGCATGGGCAAAGGCGTTGGCGCCGACCACGGCCTTATTCGGCTGCACGACAAATCCGGTGGTCTGGCTGACCATGCGTGAGGCCGGCACGATCTGCGTGGTGTCGATGCCCACGTCCAGGCCGAAATAGTCCCGGCGGGTGCGCACCGCCATCACCACTTCTTCCAGCGAACAGTTGCCCGCCCGCTCGCCCAGGCCGTTGATGGTGCATTCAACCTGGCGTGCACCGCCAATCTTCACGCCGGCCAGCGAATTGGCCACCGCCATGCCCAGGTCGTTGTGGCAGTGCACCGACCAGATGGCCTTGTCGGCATTCGGGATGCGCTCGCGCAGTTGGCGGATGAAGTGGCCGTACAGCTCGGGAATCGCGTAGCCGACGGTGTCGGGCAGGTTGATCGTGGTCGCGCCCTCGGCGATCACCGCTTCGATCACGCGGCACAGGAAGTCCGGGTCGGAGCGGTAGCCATCCTCGGGCGAAAACTCGATGTCGCCGCACAGGTTGCGCGCAAAGCGCACCGCCTGCGTCGCCTGCTCCAGCACCTGTTCCGGCGTCATGCGCAGCTTCTTCTCCATGTGCAGCGCACTGGTTGCAATGAAGGTGTGGATGCGGCTGCGCGGCGCCGGCGCCACGGCCTCTGCCGCGCGCGCGATGTCCCGGTCGTTGGCGCGGGCCAGCCCGCAGATCACCGAGTCCTTGATGTGGCTGGCGATGGTGTGCACGGCTTCGAAGTCGCCATGCGACGCCGCCGGGAAGCCGGCCTCGATCACGTCCACCTTCAGCCGCTCCAACTGGCGTGCGATGCGCAGCTTCTCGTCGCGCGTCATCGAGGCGCCGGGCGATTGTTCGCCGTCGCGCAGCGTGGTGTCGAAAATGATCAGTTTGTCAGTCATACAGAGATTTCCTCGACCTTTGTGGCCGTGTCACGCGACTCGCCCAGCGCACGCTGCACGCCACTGAGCACTGCCTTCATCGATGCATTGACCAGGTTGGCGTCCATGCCCACGCCGAACAGTGTGCGCTCTCCGCCCACGCGCAGTTCCAGGTAGGCCACCGCGCGGGCCTCGGCACCGCCGCTCAACGCATGTTCATGGTAATCGAGCACCTCGACCGAAACCCCGGTCGCCGCCTGCACGCCGGCGACAAACGCCGCCAGCGGCCCGTTGCCGCGGCCATGCACCTCGCGCACCTGCCCACCCTGCTGCCACTGGGCGCGCACGCTGACGTCTGCACCCTGCCCGCCCGCGCCCAGTTCCTGCTCCTGGATCTCGACCCGCGCCAGTTGCGCCTGCTCGGGACGGTATTCCTTGGCGAACAATGCCCACAAGTCGTCCGAGCCCAACTCCTTGCCGTCGATGTCCATCACTGCCTGCACCACCTGGCTGAACTCGATCTGCAGCCGGCGCGGCAGTTCCAGCCCGTAATCCGACTCCAGCAAATAGGCAATGCCGCCCTTGCCGGACTGGCTGTTGACGCGGATCACCGCCTCGTAGCTGCGGCCCAGGTCCTTCGGATCCACCGGCAGGTAGGGCATGTCCCAGATCTCGCCGTCCTTGCGGGCGGCAAAGGCCTTCTTGATCGCGTCCTGGTGCGAACCAGAGAACGAGGTGTAGACCAGGTCGCCCACGTACGGATGGCGAGGATGCACCGGCAACTGGTTGCAATGCTCGACCGTGCGGCGGATCGCGTCGATGTCGGAGAAGTCCAGGCCTGGCGACACGCCCTGGGTGTAGAGATTCAGCGCAACGTTGACCAGGTCCAGGTTGCCGGTGCGCTCACCGTTGCCGAACAGGCAGCCTTCGAGGCGGTCGGCGCCAGCCATCAACGCCAACTCGGCGGCCGCCGTCCCGGTGCCGCGGTCATTGTGCGGATGCACCGACAACACGATGGCATCGCGCCGTTCCAGCTGCCGATGCATCCACTCGATCATGTCGGCGAACTGGTTGGGCGTCGAGCATTCGACCGTGGACGGCAGGTTGACGATGCAAGGGCGTGTCGGTGTCGGCGCCCAAGTGGCCGTCACGGCGTCGACGATGCGCTTGCTGAAATGCAGGTCGGTGTTCGAGAACATCTCCGGCGAATACTCGAAGGTCCATTCGGTGCCGGGCTGCCTGGCTGCCATGTCGCGGATCATGGCCGCATGGGTCACGGCCAGGTCGACCACGCCGTCCTCGTCCAGCCCCAGCACCACGCGGCGCATCACTGGCGCCACCGCGTTGTAGAGGTGCACTACCACCTTCTTCGCACCGACAAGCGATTCGAAGGTGCGCGAGATCAGGTGGTCGCGTGCCTGCGTCAGCACCTGGATGGTCACGTCGTCCGGCACCAGGTTCTGCGTGATCAGCAGGCGCACAAAGTCGAAGTCCGCCTGCGAAGCTGACGGGAAGCCCACCTCGATCTGCTTGAAACCGATCTGCACCAGGGTCTGGAACATGCGCAGCTTGCGCGCCGGGTCCATCGGCTCGATCAGCGCCTGGTTGCCGTCCCGCAGGTCCACGCTGCACCACTGGGGCGCCCGCGTCAGCTGGGCATCGGGCCAGCGGCGATCAGGCAGGGCAATGGGGGCGAAAGCGCGGTACTTCTGCTGCGGGTGCTTGAGCATCATGGTGTGCATCCAGGGAGGTGGGCGCAACCAGCAGCACAGAAAACGAGAACGGCCCGCTGCGGTTGCATACGGGCCGTTGGGGTCAGGCGAAACGTGGACGTGACTGGCTGACTAGCGAACCCGTGGTTCCTCTAGGGCTAGTAGCAGTTGGGACATGCCCAGCTGGGCAATGACGTACTCGAAACGCATGGGGCTGGAATCTAACAGGTTTTGCTAGTGATGCAAACCGCGTTCATCCGGCTCGTCGGTGCTGGTGGAGATCACGCTCGCCGGCCGACCCTTCGCCTTTCGCCACGCATAGATCGCATAGCCAGAGAGTCCGTAGATGCAGAAGACACCAAAAAGCACGCGAGCTGGATCGAGCGCCGCCACGCCAATCGCCAGCATGATCGCAACCAGCACGATGAAGGGCACCGAGCGACGCCGGTCGAAGACCTTGAAACTGTAGAAGGGCGCGTTCGTCACCATCGAAAGCCCGGCAAACAGCGTGATGCCATAAGCCGCCCAGCCCACCCAGCTGCCGGGCTGGACCCGCTGGCTGTCGGCGCCGTCCACCACGCTCCAGATCAGGCCGATCACCAGCGCCGCTGCGGCCGGGCTGGGCAGCCCCTGGAAGAAGCGCTTGTCGACCACGCCGATGTTGACGTTGAAGCGTGCCAGGCGAAGTGCAGCGCCAGCGATGTAGACGAAGGCCGGGATCCAGCCCGGCTTGCCCATGTCCTTCAGCGCCCACATGTAGACGATCAGGGCCGGCGCAGCACCAAAGGCCACCATGTCCGACAGGCTGTCCATCTGCTCGCCGAAGGCAGACTGCGTATTGGTCATGCGCGCCACGCGGCCATCGAGGCTGTCGAGAATGGCGGCAGCGAAGATGGCGACGCAGGCGAGCTCGAACCGGCCGGCAATCGCCATGACGATGGCGTAGAAAGCAGAGAACAACGCACCGAGGGTGATGGCGTTGGGCAGGGCATAAATGCCCTTGCGACGAGGGCGGACGTTCAAGCCAGGCTCGTCGTCCTCAAGAGTTTCAGGCGTCATGGCGGGCAGGATAGCTCAGGCCAAAAGAAAGGCCGCATCCAGCGGGATGCGGCCTTGGCTGGCAGGGCCTTGAGGCGCGATCAGTTGCGCGACTTGTCGACCAGCTTGTTGGCCTTGATCCAGGGCATCATCGCGCGCAGCTTGTCGCCGACGACCTCGATCTGGTGCTCCTCGGTCAGGCGGCGGCGCGAGATCAGCGTCGGCGCGCCGGCCTTGTTTTCCAGGATGAAGCTCTTGGCGTATTCGCCGGTCTGGATGTCCTTCAGCACCTGCTTCATGACCTGCTTGGTCTCGGAGGTCACGACGCGCGGGCCGGTGACGTACTCGCCGTATTCGGCGTTGTTCGAGATCGAGTAGTTCATGTTGGCGATGCCGCCTTCATAGATCAGGTCGACGATCAGCTTGAGCTCGTGCAGGCACTCGAAGTAGGCCATTTCCGGCGCGTAGCCGGCTTCCACCAGCGTCTCGAAACCCGCCTTGATCAGCTCGACGGTGCCGCCACACAGCACCGCTTGTTCGCCGAACAGGTCGGTTTCGGTTTCTTCGCGGAAGTTGGTTTCGATGATGCCGGCCTTGCCGCCGCCATTGGCCGCGGCATAGCTCAGTGCCAGGTCGCGCGCCTTGCCGGACTTGTCGGCGTAG
This sequence comes from Ideonella azotifigens, assembly GCF_006519715.1. Taxonomy (GTDB): domain Bacteria; phylum Pseudomonadota; class Gammaproteobacteria; order Burkholderiales; family Burkholderiaceae_C; genus Ideonella; species Ideonella azotifigens. The sequence continues at coordinate 5,105 of NZ_VIDT01000081.1, read as the reverse complement.
ATCGCGATCAGGTGCGGCACGCCGCCACCTTGCACGTAGGTCCCACGCACCGTGTGGCCAGGCGCCTTCGGAGCGACCATCCACACGTCCAGGTCGGCGCGCGGCACGACCTGGCCGTAGTGCACGTTGAAGCCATGCGCGAAGACCAGCGAAGCGCCTTCGCGGATGTTCGGCTCGACGTCCTTCTTGTAGACCTCGGCGATCTGCTCGTCCGGCAGCAGGATCATCACCACGTCGGCGCCCTTGACCGCATCGGCGACCTCGGCCACTTTCAGGCCCGCCTTTTCGACCTTGGACCACGACGCGCCACCGCGGCGCAAGCCGACGGTGATCTTGCAGCCGCTGTCGTTCAGGTTCTGGGCGTGCGCATGGCCTTGCGAGCCATAGCCGATGATCGCGACGTTCTTGCCCTTGATCAGCGAGATGTCGGCGTCCTTGTCGTAGTAAACCTTCATGGTCTTCTCCAGAAAAATTCGGTTGTGATTGCGGGGGCTTTACCAAGCGGCTGCCGCGGAACTGGCTTTGCCAGGCCGCCGCAGCGCCCCCTTGAGGGGGAGCGCCGAAGGCGCTCAGGGGTGGTGGGGGTCAAACTCTGAGGATGCGCTCGCCGCGGCCGATGCCGCTGGAGCCAGTGCGAACCGTCTCCAGGATCGCGGTGCGGTCCAGGCCTTCGATGAAGGCATCCAGCTTGCCGGCGTCGCCGGTCAGCTCGATGGTGTAGCTCTTCTCGGTCACGTCGATGATGCGGCCGCGGAAGATGTCGGCCATGCGCTTCATCTCTTCGCGCTCCTTGCCGACGGCACGCACCTTGATCAGCATCAGTTCACGCTCGGTGTACTGGCCTTCGGTGAGGTCGACCACCTTGACCACGTCGACCAGCCGGTTCAGGTGCTTGGTGATCTGCTCGATCACCTCGTCCGAGCCGGTCGTGACGATGGTCATGCGCGACAGCGACGGGTCTTCCGTCGGGGCGACGGTGAGGCTCTCGATGTTGTAGCCGCGGGCGGAGAACAAGGCCACCACGCGCGACAAGGCGCCGGGCTCGTTTTCGAGCAGCACGGCGATGATGTGTTTCATTGCGGATCTCCTGACGCGCTCTTCAGCCAGCCGGCGGTAACCGGAAGGCCTTGGCCACGTCTGTCGAATCGTTGAGAAAAGTTGGTCCGACGAACCTGAAGGGAACGGCCGAACCGGAGGAACCGAGATCAGATCCCGAGGTGTCACCAGCCTTCAGCGGGGCGCGGCGAATGCTGCGGTAACAGCACCCGTCCGGCCCGCCTCGTGCTGGTCACAAGTCCTCGGAGCCCAGCAGCATCTCGGAAATGCCCTTGCCCGTCTGCACCATCGGCCAGACGTTTTCGGTCGGGTCGGTGCGCACGTCCAGGAACACGGTGCGGTCCTTCAGCCGGATCAGCTCCTTCAGCGCCGGCTCCACCTCGGAAGGCTTCTCGATCTTGATGCCGACATGGCCATAGGCCTCAGCCAGCTTCACGAAGTCCGGCAGCGCGTCCATGTAGCTGTGCGAGTAGCGGCCTTCGTAGTCCAGTTCCTGCCACTGCCGCACCATGCCCAGGTAGCGGTTGTTCAGCGAGATCACCTTGACCGGCGTCTTGTACTGCTGGCAGGTCGAGAGTTCCTGGATGTTCATCTGGATCGAGCCTTCACCGGTGATGCAGAACACGTCCGCATTCGGCTTGGCCAGCTTGATGCCCATCGCATACGGCAGGCCCACGCCCATCGTGCCCAGGCCGCCGGAGTTGATCCAGCGGCGCGGCTCGTCGAAGCGGTAGTACTGCGCGGCCCACATCTGGTGCTGGCCGACATCGGAGGTCACGTAGCAGTCGGTGCCGCGGGTCATTTCCCACAGCGCCTCGACCACCTGCTGCGGCTTGATCACATCCGGGCTGCGGCGGTAGGCCAGGCATTCCTTGCGGCGCCATTCATTGATCTGGCTCCACCACTGGGAGATCACCGAGGTATCGGGCTTTTGCTGCGCTTCGCGGATCTGGGCGATCAGCTCCTGCAGCACGTCCTTGACGTCACCGACGATCGGGATGTCGACCTTGACGCGCTTGGAGATCGACGAGGGGTCGATGTCGATGTGGATGATCTTGCGCTCGACCGAGGCGAAGTGCTTCGGGTTGCCGATCACCCGGTCGTCGAAACGCGCGCCCACCGCCAGCAGGACGTCGCAGTTCTGCATCGTCATGTTGGCTTCGTAGGTGCCGTGCATGCCCAGCATGCCGAGGAACTTCGGGTCGGACGCAGAGGTGGCGCCCAGGCCCATCAGCGTGTTGGTGACCGGGTAGCCCAGCAGGTCGCACAGCTGGCGCAACTCGGCCGTGGCCTCGCCCAGGATCACGCCGCCGCCGGTGTAGATGTAAGGGCGGCGCGCCTGCAGCAGCAGTTGCACCGCCTTGCGGATCTGGCCGCCATGGCCCTTCTTGACCGGGTTGTAGGACCGCATTTCCACCTGCTCGGGGTAGTGGAAAGGCGCGGTCTTCAGCGAAACGTCCTTCGGGATGTCCACCACGACCGGGCCGGGACGGCCGGTGCGGGCGATGTGGAATGCCTTTTTGAGCGTCAGCGCCAGGTCGCGCACGTCCTTCACCAGGAAGTTGTGCTTGACGATGGGCCGGGTGATGCCGACGGTGTCGCATTCCTGGAAGGCGTCCAGGCCGATGGCAGGCGTGGGCACCTGTCCGGTGATGATCACCATCGGGATCGAGTCCATGTAGGCGGTGGCGATGCCGGTCACGGCATTCGTCACCCCCGGACCCGAGGTCACCAGCGCCACGCCGACATCGCCAGTGGCGCGGGCATAGCCGTCCGCCGCGTGAATGGCCGCCTGTTCATGGCGCACCAGCACGTGCTGGATGGTGTCTTGCTGGTACAGCGCGTCGTAGATGTAAAGCACTGACCCGCCCGGGTAGCCCCACATGTACTTGACGTTCTCGGCCTGCAGGCAGCGCACGAGGATCTGCGACCCGTTGAGTTCCTTGCCATTGGCGCCATTCGAGGCGGCAGAGGACGGGGCAGCAAAAGAGGAGGAGGGAGAGGAAGAATTCTGGGAGCGACCCTCAGCAGGGGCGCCACGCTTGACTTCCGCGGCAGACACGTTCATTTCGAACCTCTGTGAATTTCTCTGACGAAAAACCTTCGGTGCCCCTCCTCGCATCCTCGTGAGACGGATTTGGGACCTGCGCGATCAACAATTGCTGCACCCGCGGTCGGGGCAGCCTGAGACCAAGTCGCACCAAGTGCGAAGGCGCATTATTGCACTGTTGAAGCGGCGCTCACCCGGCAACCCCGGGGAAGACAAGGTGCAGTGACATAATCCCACGTCCTCAGACGGGTGCCCCAGCACGCCCTCCGCAGCCTTGGCCTCCGACAAAGAACTCTCAGATTTCCTCAAGAGCGTCGAAAAGCGCGCCTTCAAGCGCACGGTCTATACCGTGCGAGATGAAGACGCTGCGTTGGACATCGTGCAGGACGCCATGATCCGGCTGGCGGAGAAATACGCCGACCGTCCGCCCGCCGAATTGCCGCTGGTGTTCCAGCGCATCCTGTCCAACGCCACGATGGACTGGTTCCGCCGCCGCAAGGTGCGCAGTGCGGTGATGACCAACATGTCGGACTTCGAGGGCCACGGCGAAGACGGCGATTTCGACCTGCTCGAAATGCTGGAAACCGTCGAGGGCAGCCTGGGCTCGGAAAGCGCCGCCGACACCGTCGGCAGGGAACAGATCTTGCACCAGATCGAGCTGGAAGTCGCGCAGTTGCCAGGCCGTCAACGAGAGGCCTTCCTGTTGCGTTACTGGGAGGAAATGGACGTCGCGGAAACCGCGAGCGTGATGGGTTGCTCCGAAGGGAGCGTGAAAACCCACTGCTCGCGCGCCGTGCATGCACTGGCCAAATCTTTGAAAGCCAAGGGAATAACGCTGTGAAGACCCCTTCTTCCCGCCCTGCCGAACAGCACCGCGAGAGCGCTGGCATTGAAGCCCGCTTCGGGCTGCGTGTCACCGCGGCGCTCAGCGAGCGTGCACAAGGCACGCCGGCACATGACATCGACACCCGCTTGCGTTTCGCCCGCGAGCAGGCACTGGCGCGCGCCATGGCCAGCCGCAAGCTGCAGACGCAAGCTCAAACGCAAGCCGCCAGCACCACGGTGCTGGTCGGCAAGTCCGCCCGCGGCGGCGCCGGCCTGCTGGGCGGCCACTCGCCCTGGCTGTTCCGCTTTGCGTCCGCCCTGCCGCTGGTGCTGCTGTTGGCGGGCGTGGTGCAGATCGACAGCTGGCATGACCGTGCACAGGTCGTGGCCACGGCCGACCTTGACACCGCCTTGCTGAGCGACGACCTGCCGCCCGACGCCTACAGCGACCCCGGCTTTGCCGAGTTCGTGAAGACCAATCGGCACAACTGACAGCCGGCGCCGTCCGGCTGCCGCGCCTGTGCAGTTGCCGACGGCCTCGGCCCGTGCGCCCAGCCTGCCCTGTCTTTTTCGCCATTTTTTTCGAACCCCGCTGAGCAGTTCCAAGCCGAGATGCCCGTGACCCACCCCGCCTCCCCGAACCGGCCTTTGTGGCGCGCTGCGCTGCTGGCCGCCCTGTTGTGCCTGTCGCCCTGGGTGGTGCAGGCGCAGCCGGACGAGGGCAGCAGCAGTGGCGGCCCGAGCTGGAACAGCCTAAGCAGTTCGCAGCGCAACGTGCTGGCGCCGCTGGGCAAGAACTGGAACCAGCTGCCGGCCGAAAACCGCGCCAAGTGGATGGAAGTCGCCTCGCGCTTCCCGAAGATGTCGCCCCAGCAGCAAGAGCGTATCCAGCAGCGAATGGGCGAATGGTCGAACATGAGCCCGCAGCAGCGCAGTGCCGCGCGACAGAACTACCAGCAATCCAAGCAGATTTCCCCCGGCGACAGGCGTGCCAACTGGGAGGCCTACCAGGCTTTGCCCAGCGAGGAACGCGAAGCGCTGGCTGCACGCCGCTCGGCTGCCGGCAACCCGCCCACCGCGCCCGCCGCCACCGGCGCTCGGTCACTGCGCATGGCCCCGGTGGACGCGCAGGTGCCGAAGTCCAACATCGTCAATGCGCGGCCGGATGGCCCGA
>NZ_VIDT01000809.1 GCF_006519715.1 Ideonella azotifigens | reverse complement strand
AACCTGGCCTACCTGGCGCCGCTGCGGCCGGTGCTGGCCAGGCTGGCGCAGCGGCATCCCGAACTGAAGCTGCGTGTCATCAGCTCGGACTGGCCGGACTGGGACGACGTGCCGATCGAGAAAGTGCACTGGTCGGCCGAGGGCGAGACGGCCGCGATCGCCGGTGCAGACATCGGCCTGATGCCGCTCAGCGACGACCCGTTTGCGCGCGGCAAGTGCGCCTTCAAGCTGTTGCAGTACATGGCCGCCGGCCTGCCCTGCGTGGCCTCGCCGGTGGGCGCGAACTGCGAGGTGGTGGTCCCTGGCCAGACCGGCTGGCTGGCCAACAAGCCAGCCGAATGGGAACACGCGCTGGAGACGCTGATCCAGCATCCCGAGCAGCGCCAGGCCATGGGCACCGCCGGCCGCCAGCGCGTGCTGACCCACTACGACCGGCCGCTGCTGTCCGGCCGCATGGCCCGCCTGATCGACCGGCTGGCCTCCGGACAGTTCGACCGGCCAGCCAAGCTGCGGGTCAGATAGACGGCACTCACCTCGCTGGATCGGCCTCCGAAGCTTCGTCCGGCAATTCCCGCGCCAAATCGAACAAATGGCCCATGCGGTGGGCCTTGGTGTCCAGGTAGGCGCCGTTGCGCGTGGTGCGGCCCACCTGCAGCGAGACGCGCTCCACCACGTCCACGCCGTGGGCCTTCAGGCCTTCGATCTTGCCGGGGTTGTTGGTGAGCAGCTTGACCGAGCGGATGCCCAGCTGCGACAGCATGGTCGCGGCAAAGCCGTAGTCCCGCGCATCGGCCGGCAGGCCCAGCAAGCGGTTTGCATCCAACGTGTCGACGCCGGTTTCCTGCAGCGCATAGGCGCGGATCTTGTTCAGCAGCCCGATGCCACGGCCTTCCTGGCGCAGGTAAAGCAGCGCGCCGCGGCCAGCCGTGGCAATCGCCTTCAACGCACTGCGCAGCTGCGGCCCGCAGTCGCAGTGGCAGCTGCCGAAGGCGTCCCCGGTCAGGCATTCCGAATGCAGCCGCACCAGCACCGGCTCGCCCGTGGACAGGTCGCCAAAGCACAGCGCGGCATGTTCCAGCCCGGTGGCCGGTTCCTTGAAGCCATGCAGCCTGAAGTCGCCATAGGCAGTGGTCAATCGGCAGCTGGCTTGTTCTGGTTCGAGATGCATGGGTGGTCGCTGAAGGATCGCTGGCGCCAGTTGCCAGGGCGCGCCGCTGGCGCGTCACAGCCCGGAAATGGCCTCCGGAGCGTCATTTTCGACGATTGCGAAGAGCTGCTGCCCGCGAGGGGTTGTCGTCGCCCTTCAAATCCGTTCAACAGGAGGCTTCAGGCACGGAAACAGCGCCCACCCATCGCCAGGCCTGCGCACGATCTGCATCGCGCCAAGAGGCGGTCTCAGCCTGAGGTCTGCAAGCGGGTCGGAACATCGGGCGCGAGCACGGACGGCTTGCCCTGCGGCGTTCGAACCAGCAGCAGCGGCACCTTGCTTCGCCGGCTGACGGACTCGGCCTCGCTGCCGAGGGCGGCGCGGCTCAGGCCTCGTCTGCCATGGGTGCCCATGACGATGAGCTCGGCCTGGTACTCGTCGGCTTCCGCGAGCACCAGGTCTGCCACCTGGTCTGCGCCAATGTCGCGCACCACGAAGTCGGCCCTGGCGCCTGCCTCGTGGGCCTGCGTGCAGGCCGCAGCGGCGAGTTCCTGGCTGCGCTGCCGCATCAGCGCCACGGTGCTCAGCAGACCATCCGCAGAAGCGAAGCCCATGTGGAGTTCAGAGGTGTCCACCACGACCAGGATGCGCAGTTCGGCCTGCAGCTCCGTTGCCAGCTGAATGGCCTCGCGGAGACCTTGCTGCGAGGTCTCACCGCCGTCAAAAGGGACCAGGATGCGACGGTACATGCGAATGTCCTCCGGTTCTGACGCGCCTCGGCACCCAGGCACCAGGATGGGCACCCCCGGCAGGCCGAGGTCAGTCCCGATCGATGCTACCGAGGCGCCAAGGCAACAGCTTGCGCCAGCGCAAGCCACGTCAAAGAGGGTGTCACCAGCCGCCATCGAGGCCACGCCCGTCTGAGCGAAGATCATTGCAGCGCCGCCAACAGGCCCTGCGCGGCACGCCAGTCGGCCGTCTTGAATCCCTCGGTGAAGCGTGCGAGAACGGGCTCGAGCAAGGCCCTGGCCTCCTGCGCGCGGTCTCGCGCCTGCCAGTGGCTGGCGAGGCTGCTG
>NZ_VIDT01000808.1 GCF_006519715.1 Ideonella azotifigens | reverse complement strand
AGGTAGGCCTGCCTGTGCCTGTGAACGGCGCAACGCGAGTGGTCAGTCATAGCTATCGATGAGCAAGCCCGACTTGAATGTCACTCCAGGAAGCTTCGAGGCCAGCCATTCGCGTGAGACGCGCAACGAAAGAATGTCGGTGGCTACTTCAAGTCGGAAGGGCGCTGACTCTGCTCGTTCCTTCAATTTGTATTCGACAAATCGTTGAATCGCCATTGCCTTATCGCCAAGCAACTCCCACCTCATGTCCTCGGCCATTTGGCGACGCATGCTTTCCTCGGTCCATACATGGCCTACGTGCAGGTGGCACACGGCGTTCTCAACCTTCTCTATTGCTTGGGCAAGGTCGTTGAAGCTTGCGCGGGGAATGAGTTGGTGGCGATCCTGCCTTATGAGGTATTTGGAGAAGTCGCTAACTGGTATTTGGAAAATATAGTCGCGCTCGGTTGCGACTCCTTCAATTGGAGCATCATACGCGGCAGAGATAACAACATTTACATCGCCGACAATATGATTTAAATAGACTCGAGTCAATTTTATTGATTTGCTACCTTGCTCGCACGACAGGTCGAATAGCGTAAGTCGTTCTGCACTTTGGAATCCATTTACTTGGAAATGCATCGCCTCGTACCAGCCGCCATATCCCTTCCAAATGGACGGCGGGACTGTGTCTTGGCCAAGCTGCATTGAGTCCAAATTGACTAGGCGACCAAGCACTGAATACGCTTGATCCTCGGCGCATACAAACGGCGAGCCGTCTGCGGCCTCAGTGCCTATCATTCCGTTCCCGAAGGCTGCCAGCCACCTGGCAAAGGCCTCGGCGCCCGAGCCGGCCACGAAACATTTACCCAAGTACGGTAGGTCAATCATCGCAGCATTGAGCTTGAGAAAGTAGCCCACTCCTTCCTGTGGGTCCCAGGAGAATCCAACAACTCCGACCTCCGTTCGGGCGGTTTCGTCAAATTCGTAATAGGTTGACTCAAAAATCTCTTGAGTAATAACGCCTGTGGTTCCGCTTGCTTCAAGCAGCTTCGCGATGAATTCATTGGCTAATTTGACGGTGCCGGCAAATCCTAGGACGCAATTCTCATTGACGCGAACAAGCTTCCGCCGAAGATCCACGATAGAAAAGGGAAGATCGAATCTCCTGGTGTCGCCGAGCGTAGGAATTGGTATGGAATCACCTTTTCGCTCGATGGAGATCATCGAGTCGGCAATCAGCACGGGTACACCCTCGTAATTAAGCAATGCAACGACAGTCATCGGAAGGAAGTATTGATTGATGCTGGGGTGGCTAAATACTAACGAGTTCGCCAAGAACGGCAGATTCTGGCCAGTTCGCTGATCTGGCTTGGCGTGGAAAACTGCCCAATTTCCGAACATTCCAGCATGCTGAGGCGAGACAATCACTCAGTCGAGCCGCCATATGGTGGTCCACAGGCTTGTTCAAGCTGACGGTACACAAGCCGTCGACTCAGGCGGGCCTCTCGCAGTAGCTGGTCGCGGCTTAACCAGATCGTTGAGTGCCTGCTTTCGGCTGGTCTGCCTGATCAGTCCGGGGGCGGCAACGGGTCGACGACATGCGCCTGCCAGAGCGTGCAGCAGCCGTCGTTCGAATCGGAACGCGGTAAGCGCCGCAGTGAGTGGCCGGTTCCAAATGTGAGGCGGCCGGTCAGGGCCAGTGGCGGTCAACGACCGGTGTCGGCGGTTGCTGCCGTTCCGGCATTGGACCGCGAACGACTCACATCAGCCTGACACAGCCGTTCAAGCTAGGCTATCCAAAAACGCATCCATCGCCAACAGCGCCTGATCGGCATCCCGTCCTTGCTTGCTCGCAGCAGTTCGCAGGCCATCCAGGTGCGCAGCCAGGTCCTGCAGCACCGGCAGCCGGAACACGTCCTTCAGCGCCAAGTCGGCATGGCCGGATTGCTGCAGGCGGGCGACCAGTTGCACGGCGAGCAGCGAGTGGCCGCCCAGTGAGAAGAAGTGGTCGCGACGGTCCACGCGAGGTCGGCCCAGCAGGTCCTGCCAAAGCGCGGCCAGTGCCTGCTCGGTGTCGCCTTCGGGTGCCTCGTAGGCAGAAGCGTCCAGCGCGGCGCCGGGTTCGGGCAGTGCGTGGCGGTCGACCTTGCCGTTGGCGTTCAGCGGGAGCGTGGGCAGTTGCACCAGGGCCGAGGGCAGCATGTATTCGGGCAGCACGCGGGCCAGGGCCGCGCGCAGCAT
>NZ_VIDT01000807.1 GCF_006519715.1 Ideonella azotifigens | reverse complement strand
GCTCGGCAGGCTCGGGCGGACGGGCATGGTCGATCTTCTCGGCTGCGTCCTGCCACTGGCCCAGCCCGTGGCGCAGCCGCAGCGAGGTGGGCAGCTCCAGCACGGCGGCGCGGCCGGGGACCGGTGGCAGCTGCATGAGGTACTGGACCAGCGAGGCCACGTCGTCGTCGCTGAGGCGGTTGTAGTCGTCAGAGGGCATCAGCAGCACCGGCTGGCCGTTGGGCTTGACGCCGTGGCGCAGCACGCGCTCCCAGTCGGCAGGCTTGTAGCCGGCGATCACATTGCCCGGGCCGGGGCTGATGTTCGGGCCGGCGGCGCGTTGGCCGGTGAGCGGGTCGTCGATGAACAGCCGGCCTTCGCCTTGCTGGCCGTGGCAGCCGGCGCAGCCGCGCGTGTCGTACAGGTAGCGGCCGCGGGCCAGGCTGGCATTGTCGTCATGCAGTGCCAGCGGGTAGGCCGGCAGGCTGATCACGCGCAGGCGCTTCTGGTCATGCTGCTGCAAGGCCCAGCCACAGACGGCCAGCAGCGCCAACAAGGCCAGCAGCAGCAGCCCGGCCAAGGCCGGGATTGCATACCGATGCTGGTTGCCAGCCCGCTGCTCGCCGGCATTTGTCTCCACCACTGCTTGCATTCGCCTTCAACCACACAACAGGAACCGCCGGCAGCGGGGTGTCGCAGGCGGGCAAGTGGGCAGTGTCGCGGCAGGCCGCAGCGCGCGCATCCCTCATCGGATGCACGTGGTGCGTCATCCCGCTGAAGGTGTCATCACCAGGCAGGTGGTGGTGGCGTGGGCGTAGAGCTTGCCGTCCGGCCCGTACAGCCGGCCTTCGGCGAAGCCAAGCTGGCGGCCGGTGTTGATCACCCGGCCTTCGGCACGCACCAGCGGCACCTTCAGCGTCAGTGCCCGCAGGTAGCTGATCTTCAGTTCGGCCGTGGTGTAGGCCACGCCGGCCGGCAGCGTGGTGTGCACTGCGCAGCCCACGGCCGAGTCCAGCATGGTGGCAATCCAGCCGCCGTGCAGCGTGCCCATGGGGTTCAGGAAGCGCTGCGGCGGGTGGCCCTGGAACACGAAGCGACCGGCCTCGTACTCGATGGGCCAGATGTCCGCGCCTTCGCTGACGTGGGGATACGGCAGCTCGCCCTTGCTGATGCCTTCGAAGACCTGCAGCCCGCTGAGCCCTTGCAACTGCTCAGGCCTGGCCACGCCGGCTTGCAGGAGCTGGCGTCGCGCTTCGGCTTCCTGTTGTTGCCAGCGGGCCAGCGTACCGGCAGCGGTGTCGGGCGACAAGGCGGCAATGCTGTGCCAGAGGGCCTGGTTGTCAGAGGGCATGGGCATCTCCTGAGGGGGAACGGAGGGGGAGGCGGGATATGGTTATCATAATAGTTGTAGTTGCAACAGTTGTGGCTACAATAATTTGCATGGCACATCCCGTGATCGACCCTCCTGCCCTGGCGGAGCCGCCCAAGCTGCCTCGCGGCTGCAGCAACCTGCGCCTGCGCCAGGCCGACCGTTTGGTCAGCCTGCACTTCGACAGCGTGGTCCAGAAGGCGACCGGGCTGAAGACCTCGCAGTACACGCTGCTCAGCCACATTGCCGCGATGGGGCCGGTGCGGCCGGCCGACCTGGCCGCGGCAATGGCGCTGCAGCCATCCACGCTGACCCGCAACCTGCAGCCGCTGATGGCGCAGGGCTGGGTGCAGATGGGCCCGGGCGCCGATGCGCGCTCGCGCAGCATTTCGCTGACCGACGCCGGCCAGGCCAAGCGCCAGAAATCCCAGCTGGCCTGGAAGCAGGCTCAGCTGGCGTTCAACCAACGCATGGGCACCGAACGCGTGGCCCGCCTGCATGCCTTGCTGGACGAAGTGATCCAGCTGATGGCCGACACACCGGAGACCCCGCGATGACGAAGACTCCTGCTTCTCTCTCGGCGCCCGCCGTCTGGCTGGTGCTGCTGGCCGCTGGCGGCACCTTCGCGCTGACCATGGGCGCGCGCCAGTCCATGGGCCTGTTCCTCGGCGACCTGAACAGCTCGACCGGGCTGGGCCTGGCGCAGATCAGCCTGGCCTTTGCGTTCGGCCAGCTCTGGTGGGGCCTGACCCAGCCGTTCGCCGGCCTGGTGGCGGACCGCTACGGCCCGGGGCGGGTGCTGATCCTGGGTGTGCTGCTGGTCTGCACCGGCACCGCGCTGATCCCGCTGATGCACAGCAGCACGGGGCTGATCCTGGC
>NZ_VIDT01000806.1 GCF_006519715.1 Ideonella azotifigens | reverse complement strand
ATACCTCAGCGCGCCTGACCTGCAGGCCATGGCCGGCTACCTGCAGGCGCTGCCGCAGGAAGCGGCCGACCACAGGCCTGCGCCGGCCGCCGAGGCCACGGTGCTGCGCCAGGGCGAGCAGCTCTACGGCCAGCATTGCGCCAAATGCCATGGCGAGCAGGGGCAGGGCGTGGCCGGCATCTACCCACCGCTGGCCGGCAACCGTGCGGTCACGCTGCCGGCTTCGGTGAACCTGATCAAGAGCGTGTTGCATGGCGGCTTTGCGCCAGCCACCGCGGGCAACCCACGGCCCTTTGGCATGCCGCCGTTTGCCCAGCAGCTCAACGATGCCGAGCTGGCCGCGCTGCTCAGCTACCTGCGCCAGGCCTGGGGCCACCAGGCGGCCGAAGTTTCGTTGCTGGACGTGCAGCGGGCACGCTGAACTGGACGCGCTGCGGGCACGCTGATAGCGTCGGACGCCGCGTGGCCCGCTTCGGCCGCGCCACGCGAGATGCCTGTCCCAGCACCTTCCCCTGCCTCCTCCGCCACGCCTGCCTACCGCTTCCAGCCGCACGAGCGGCCGATGATGCCGGGCTCGCCGGCCACGCCTTCGCACCCGGTGGCGCGGCGCGTCGCCTACTTCCTGATCGGCGCGCTGCTGGCGCTCACCAGCGGCTTCAGCAACGCCTTGCTGGTGGCCAACCTGCCGCAGATCCAGGGCGCTCTCGGGCTTACCAGCGTCGAAGGTGCCTGGCTCACCGCGGCCTACTCGATGAGCAACATCTGCATGAGCCTGTTGCTGATCAAGTTGCGCCAGCAGTTCGGCGCCGGCTGGTTCATCCGCCTGTTCCTGCCGGCTTTCGTGGGCGTGGCGCTGCTGCAGTTCTTCGTGCACAGCTATTCGCTGGAACTGGTGGCGCGCGCGCTCAGCGGCGTCACCGCCAGCGCGCTGTCCAGCGTGGCGCTGTTCTACGTGATGCAGGCCATGCCGGCCTCGGCGCGGCTGGCCGGCATGGTCATCGGCACCGGGCTGTCGCAGGTGGCGCTGCCGTTGGCGCGCGTCATCTCGCCCACGCTGCTGGAGGGCGACGAGGTGCAGCTCCTGTTCCTGCTGGAGCTGGGCCTGTCGCTGCTGTGCATGGCCGCCGCCGCGCTGCTGCGCCTGCCGCCCAGCGAGACGGTGGACGCCTTCGAACCGCTGGACTTCGTGACCTTCCTGCTGATGGTGCCGGGCATGGCGCTGCTGTGCGGCGTGCTGTCGGTGGGCCGCATCGTCTGGTGGCACACGCCGTGGGTGGGCTGGTCGCTGGCGGCGTCCATCGTGCTGGTGGCCGCGGCCTTGCTGATCGAGCACCACCGCGCCAACCCGTTGCTCAACACGCGCTGGCTGGGCAGCAGCCAGATCCTGCAGTTCGGCTTGATGGCGGCGGTGATGCGGGTACTGCTGTCCGAGCAGGGCTTCGGCTCCCTCGGGCTGCTGACGGCCGTGGGCATGGGGCAGGAGCAGCTGGTGACGCTGTACGTCGTCGTCACGCTGGCCACGCTGGCCGGGCTGGTGGCCAGCGTGCGGGCGATGAACCCGAACGACCTGCTGCGGCCCATCCTGGTCTCCACGGTGCTGATCGCCATTGGCGCGTGGATGGACTCGGACGCCAGCAACCTCACCCGCCCGGCCCAGTTCTACATCAGCCAGGCGCTGATCTCGTTTGCCGCCATCCTGTTCCTCGGCCCGCTGATGATGGTGGGCATCGTGCGTGCGCTGGCGCAAGGGCCCAGCCACATCGTCAGCTTCTCGGCCATCTTCGGCATTGCGCAGACGCTGGGTGGCCTGGGCGGCTCGGCGCTGCTGGGCAGCTTCCAGATCATGCGCGAGCGCTGGCATTCGGAAGTGCTGACGCAGAACCTGCTCGCCGGCGACCCGCTGGTCAGCGGGCGCATCGACGCGCTCAGCGCGTCCTATGGCCGGGTGCTGGTGGACGCTGCGCAGCGCCGCCTGCAAGGCAGCACCCTGTTCGGCCAGCAGCTCACGCGCGAGGCCAACATCCTGGCCTACAACGACGTCTTCCTGCTGATCGCCGTGCTGGCTGCGCTGGCCAGCCTCATCGTTGGCGCGCGCTGGCTGTGGTTGCGCAGCCGCGGCATCAACCCGCTGGCCACCGAACTCGCCGCGATGGCCGCGATGCGCGCCCGCCAGGCAGAGCAGCCCTGACTCCGAAAACTCCCACGCACAGCACCCCATGAGCGAAGCCCCGCC
>NZ_VIDT01000805.1 GCF_006519715.1 Ideonella azotifigens | reverse complement strand
GGCCGGCGGCGTCGAAGGCCTGGGCCTCGGTGAGGTTGATCTCGTCGGCCTGGCGCGTGACCTGCTCCATGTAGTCGCGGCCGATGTCGGTCATGAACAAGGCCATCGCATTGCTGCGGTCGCCGGTGTCGAACAGCCGCACGACTTCCTGCGTCTCTGAGACCTTGCGCGCGGCCACGTCGGCCACCTTCAGCAGCGTGTCGCGCTGCGCCGGGCGCTTGTCGGCCAGCGTGCGCACGTCGGTGATGGCGCCGTTCAGGTCGTCCAGCGTGCTGTCATACGGCTGGCGGTAGGCGGTGCGGCCGGTCAGCAGGTAGCCGCGCTGCGAGGACTCGACGACCAGCAGCAGGCGGCGCAGCCGGCCCACCACATTGCGCGTCTCCAGCGCCTTCTCGCGCTCGGCGTTGTACGAGGCCACGCTGTGCACGCCCATCTCGTTGACCAGCAGCACCAGCAGCGCCAGGGCCACCGCGAGCGGGCCGATCAAGCTGGCGAACGGGATGCTGGTCAATCCCCTTGTCACGCTGCGCATCGCAACCCCTTACACTGCAAGCTGGGTATCTTGGCCCGCCGGAGAAAAACATGATTCGCATTGGCATCGTTGACGATCACGCCATTGTTCGGGCGGGGCTGCGCCAGTTCCTCACCGAGCAAGTGGACTTCCGCGTGACGGCCGAGGCGGTCAACGGCAAGGAAGCGCTGGAGATCGCCCGCGGCGACGAGGTCGACGTGCTGCTGATGGACATCTCGATGCCCGACCAGAGCGGCGTCGATGCGCTGGTCGCCATCAAGGCCCGCCGCCCCGAGCTGCCGGTGCTGATCCTCAGCGGCTTCCCCGAAGCCCACTACGCCACCACGCTGCTGCGCCAGGGCGCCAGCGGCTACCTGAACAAGGAATGCGACCCGGAGGAGATCGCCACCGCGATCCGCACCGTCTCGCGTGGCCGGCGCTACATCACGCCCAGCGTGGCCGAGATGCTGGCCGACAACATCACCGGCAACCTCGACCGGCTGCCGCACGAAGCGCTCAGCGAGCGCGAGCTGCAGGTCTTCCTGCGTCTGGCCAAGGGCGAGACGGTGAGCCACATTGCCGACAGCATGTTCCTCAGCGTCAAGACCGTCAGCACCTACCGCGCGCGGGTCATGGAAAAGCTTTCGCTGTCGACCAACAGCGAGCTGACCTACTACGCACTGAAAAACGGCCTCATTCAATAAGGTCGCCGCCCGCGACAACCTCATTGCAAGCCCGCGGCGCTCTGGCCGCCGGTTGAATCGCCCCCGGCACCCTGGCCGGCGAGTTCGATGCAGTAGTCGATCAGCAGTTCGATCTCGCTGGACTTGTCGAACACCCGGTCTGCGCCCAGTGAGGCGCATTGGCTGCGCACGCTGGGCGTGGCGAAATTCGTCAGCACCACGCGCGCCGCCAGGTGCTCGTCTTCCTTCAGCGCCCGCAGCACATCCATTCCTGAGCCCTTTTTCAGGAAGATGTCGACGATCACCAGATCGCAATCGTGCACCTCCCGCACCAGCCACTGCGTGGCCGATTGCGCATCTTCCGCCGCACCCACGACCGTCACCGGCGCCATTTCCTCCAGCGCGGCAACCAGGTTGCCGCGAATGATGGGGCTGTCCTCGACGACAAAGATCTTGAGTTTGGGCATCAGCGGATGCGCCCGACGCTGTCGTCGGCGACGAGCACGCAACAAAGGACCGAGTGTAGAGGTGGGGTCTGACTGGACTTGTAGGAAGAGTCTTATTTTGCCGGCTGCGTCGGCCTGATCCCACAGGGGCTCGCGGCCCACACCGACCCTCGCGAACCCGCTCACGGCCCACCATCAGGGCTCATCGGCGCGCATCTTCCATCGTCATCTGATCGTCCTGCACGCCGCCCCGACATGCCGCCTTTGAGCGGCCCGCCAGGAAGCTTGCATGACCTCCCATTCCAACGCGCCCGATTCCGACCGCAGCACGCAGGCGCTGCGACAGGCGCTGGACATGGCCTTCGACATCCGCTTCGCGATGGTCTCCATCCCGGGCGCACGCGTGGTGCCGCGCCCGATGCTCACCCAGCGCCTGGACGACGAGGACAGGCTGTGGTTCTTCGCCCCCGCCGCCAGCGAGCTGGTGCGCGCACTGCCGGGCGAGCATCGCCTGCTGCTGACCTATGCCGACCCCGGCGCCCAGCGCTACGTGAGCGTCGAAGGTGGCGGCGTGGTGCTGCGCGACGAAGCGCTG
>NZ_VIDT01000804.1 GCF_006519715.1 Ideonella azotifigens | reverse complement strand
CTGGTGGGCGCTTCGGCCCAGCCGGCAGGCAGGCGCTGGTAACGCACGCCATGCAGGTCCAGCCAACGCGCCACCGTGGCCGCCCAGGCGGCCGGCACCAGGTAGCCCGCGCCAGGTGCATTGACCACGGTTTTTGGCAACACCTCGTCGTACAGCGGCAGCTGCCAGACCTCGGGCTTGTTCTCGTCGTAGCGCGTCATCAGCGCACCGCTGATGTCCGACGGCGTGCGCGTGTAGGCATAGCCGCGGAACGGCACGATGCGCGCCTTGTCGGTGGCCGCGTAGTCCAGGGGCACAGGCTGGCCGGCGAGCTTCGCCGCCCGTTCGTCCGCCTCGTGCGCGATCTTCAACCAGGCCTGACCATGCTCGGCGATGCGGGCCAGCACCGATACGATGGTGTTGCGCATCACCCGCACCCGCGTCGGGTAGTCCTTCCACGAATGGGTCTCGACCAGCATCGCCAGCCGGTTGCGCAGCAGGAAATAGCCAGTGGAAAACCGCGGTGGCGAGACGCTGTCGCGCACGCCGGAGGCCGGGTCGTCCTCCACCTCGAAGCTGGGATAAAACGGTAGCGGCAGCGAGCCCTGCTGCGCCAGGTCGGCGATCACGCCGTCGCGCCAGGCGCGGCCCACGCTGCGCAGCGCCTCGTCGCCGGCGTTGACCGGCTCGACCATCACCGCCACGTCGTGCTCGAACTTCGCGCCGTCGGTCACGTGCAGGTCCACCGTGGCCAGCGGGTCCCAGTCGCGCACCAGGCCCAGCATGGCCTGCATCTCCGGCGCGTCGGCCTTCAGGTAGTCGCGGTTCAGGTTGTGGTTCTGGCCGGTGGTGCGCCAGCCCATTTCCTCCGGGCCGCGCTGGTTGGGTCGGTTCCAGGCGCCGAAGCGCTCGTGGCCATCGATGTTGAAGACCGGCACGAACAGCCACACCGCATGCTTCAACGCGCCCGGCGCGGCCTGCCCGTCCAGCACCTCGCGCAGCACCTGGAAGCCGGCGTCCTTGCCGTCGATCTCGCCGGCATGGATGCCGCTCTGGATCAGCACCACCGGCAGCCCGCGCTGGCGCGCTGCCTCGGGCGTCAGCGCACCGCTTTGCGAGATGGCCAGCGCCAGCATCGGCCGGCCTTCGGGCGTCTGGCCGAAGCGGATGCAGCGTACCGCCTTGGGCTGCGCCTGCTGCCAGGCCGCGCACAGGCGCTCGACCTCTTCGTAGCGCCCGGTGCGCAGGTAGCCGCTCTGCTCGGCCAGCGTGGGCTTGGGCCAGCTGGTTGCTGCGCCAGCCGGCAACACGGCCGCCACCAGCCCGGCTGCCGCGGCCAGGCGGTGCAGGGAACAAAAGGGCAGGAAGCGCCAGGGAAACGAACGGGGCATGGGAGGCAACGGGAAGTGGCGACGCGCCAGATTGTTGACCAGGGACAGCCAGCGCTGCGCAAAGCCACGGCCGCGCCGTTTTGCTCTGGTACGCTTTTGGTGACACCCCCATGCACAGCGGCGCACCCACAGCCCGCGCGAGGAGACCGACCCGATGTTCCTGACCCGCAGACGCCTGACCCTGGGCGCCGCTGCCTGCCTGGGCACCGGCCTGAGCGCCCTCGCCGGCTGCGCAGGCGACCCGCCCAAGCCAGCAGCCACCCCGGCACCGCCGCCCGACAGCGGCACCAGCGTCGTGCGCTACACCGAGACCATCTCTTCACTGCTGATCTCGCAGGACCGCAAGAACATCGTCGTCATCGGCAGCGGCTACCACTACATCTTCGACGCACCGCCCGGCCTGCTGGCCCTGCTCGCCTCGCCGCTGCATGCGCGCAGCAAGGGCAATCTGTCCAGCTTCCGGGTCGACGCCAAGGGCAAGATCCGCGGCCACTACACGCTGCAGATCGACAACCTGATCACCCCCTCCGAGCAGGACGCCGCGCGCAGCATGGGCTTCATTCGCGGCGCAGACCCGGCCAACCCCGAAGCCCATGTGCTGCGCGGCGAACTGGTCGGCCAGCGCTACCTGCAAAGCACGCTGGTCAGCGCCCGCGCCACCGAGAAGCTGAACCAGCGCTACGTGATCGAGGTGACGGCCGAACAGTCCACCGGCGACCGCGTGGCCGGCGCGCTGTCCACCCCGGTCACCGTGGCGACCGACGGCGTGCTGCTGCTCTACACCATCGTGCTGTCGCCCATCGTCGTGCCGCTGGTGGTGCTGACGCGCGAAAAGAAGAACTGACGGCCTTGTCCCAGTGTCCCCGCC
>NZ_VIDT01000803.1 GCF_006519715.1 Ideonella azotifigens | reverse complement strand
GCGGGCTGACGCGGCGCCTGCATCACACCCTGAAGCCAATCGGCAGCGACGCTGTGCACATTCGCATGCGCCATCACCCGCGCCCGCAGGCCGGTGGCTTGTTGCGCATGGAAGCCGTCGTCGTCCAGCAGCCGTGTCAACCAGTGGCGCCACTCGGCTGCCGTGCTGGCGGCGAAGGCACCGGCATGGGCCAGGCGCCGGGCGTCCGGCAGCGGCGAGCACACCGTGGGCACGTTCCAGAAACCGGCCTCGATGACCTTCAGCGCCGACTTGCAGCGCGTGAATCGCGTGTCTTCCAGCGGCGCCAGGTTGACCCGCGCGCCGCGCACGGCCTGGTGGTAACGGTCAAAAGGCAGCTTCTCATGCCGCGTCACCTGGTGCGGCGGCAGCGCGAGTTCACCATCCAGCGGGCCGACGATTTCCAACCGCAGGCCGGGACGCTCGCGCAGCACGGCGGCCAGCGGTGCTGCGATCTGCGCGAAGTCGCGGTCATGGCTGCGCGTGCCGGGCAAGTAGCGAATCAGGGCCGCGGGGCCGCCTTCGTCTTCGTGCAGTTGCCGGCCCAAAGCGCTCCAGCTGTGGTGCACCGCATTCGGCACGACCTGCACATGGGCACGCTGCGCCAGGCCCGGCAGCGCCAGCAATTCGTCGCGCAGCGGCTCGGTTGACGCCGTGATGTAGGCAAAACGCTGCAAGGCCTGGCGATGGCGCTTGAAACGCCGCTCGATCGCCGCAGGCTCGGCGCGGCCGCTCAGCACTGCCGGACTCAGGTGCGCCATTGCCGGATCGAAGATCAGGTCGTCCACGTCGGCGACCAGCCGCACCTCGCGCTGGCGCAGCCAGCTCATCAACAGCCAGAGGCGGGGCGTCAGCTGCGGGCGGTGGAACACGACCAGGTCGGGGCTGGAGGCCCAGTCAAAGCGCGTGAAATGCTCGCACAACACTTTGTGGCCTTGCTTGGCCAGCGCTGCCGCCAGGTTCTCGCAGCGATAGACAAAAGACGCGTCCTCGCGGAACCGCGCCGGGTTCTTGTTGCAGGCCAGAAAGGCGATGGCCAGCGGACGTGACACGGGCGGCGGACTCCGGAACGATCAGACAACAGGCAACGATCAAAACCGCCACCCACGCAACGCGTGCCCGCGGGCTCGTGCTTCATTGAAAAGTCAAGTTTAAGGGAGGGTGCCGGCGAAGCGGCTGCGGGCACACCCCCTAATGTGTGTGCTGCTGCGCACAAACCTGCTTCACACAACCCGGCATGTTGCCGCACCACGGCAGAGCGGCTGCGCCACCGCAGCGCTCAAGCCCCCGGCAGCGCGCGCCGGTACTGGACGGCTTCGGCGACCTGCGCTACGGAAACCGTGGGCGATCCCGCCAGGTCGGCAATGGTGCGCGCCAGCTTCAGCACCCGGTGCAGCCCGCGCCCGGACCAGCCCAGCCGCTCGGCCGCAGCGCGCACAAACGCCGCTGCAGCCGGCTCCAAGTCGATCAGGCGGTCCAGCGCACCAGCATCCAGCGCGGCATTCAGGCCAGCCTGGCGGCTGTGTTGGCGCTGCCGCGCCTGCAGCACTCGCTCGGCCACGAGGGCGGAAGACTCCCCCATCGCACCGTCCAGCAACTCCGCAGGTCGCACCGCCGGCACCTCGACCTGCATGTCGATGCGGTCCAGCAACGGGCCGGACAAGCGCGCCTGGTACCGCAGGATGGCCTCTGGCGAGCAACGACAGGCGCGCCCCGTGGCCGCGAACGCGCCTTGCCAGCCGCAAGGACAAGGGTTCATCGCGGCAACCAGCTGAAAGCGCGCCGGGAACCGGGCCTGGCGGGCGGCGCGGGAAATCGTGATGTGCCCGGTCTCCAGCGGCTCGCGCAAGGCCTCCAAAGCCGTGCGGGCGAACTCGGGCAATTCGTCCAAGAACAGCACGCCACCATGGGCCAGCGAAATCTCACCCGGCCTGGGTGGCGAGCCGCCCCCGACCAACGCCACGGCACTCGCACTGTGGTGGGGCGCACGCACCGGTCGCGTGCGCCAGCCGGCTTCCAGCCCGTGGGACCCCAGGCCGCACAAGGCGGCGCTCTCCAGCGCCTCTTCATCGTCCAAGGGCGGCAGCAAGCCAGGCAGCCGCTGGGCCAGCATGGACTTGCCGGATCCGGGCGGACCGATCAACAACAGGCTGTGTCCGCCGGCCGCGGCCACCTCCAGCGCCCGGCGAGCAGCGGACTGGCCACGCACCTCGGCCAGGTCGCC
>NZ_VIDT01000802.1 GCF_006519715.1 Ideonella azotifigens | reverse complement strand
ACAGGCCGGCCGTGGCAAGGTCAACGCTCATGCGGACGGGTAGCAGAACGAGTCGGTCGAGCAGTCGCCGCCTTCGAGGCGGATCTGGTGCGAGGCGTACTCGGCACCGAACTCGACTTCGAACTTCGGGTCCAGCGTCAGCCCGCCGTTCGGGCCCACGTGCGCCATCAGTTGCAGGCCGGGCACGCCCTCGGGGTAGAACTGCTTGTCCCAGCTGCTGTAGAGCGAGTTGCTGAAGTAGACGCGCTTGCCATCGCGGCTGATCTCGGTCATTTGCGGGCCGCCGCCAAAGGGCTTGCCGCTGGCGCGCGGTGTGTGTTTGGCCACGCCACCGGCGCGCACGCTGCCGGTGAGTTGGGGGTGCAGCGGGTCGCTCACGTCGTACTGGCGCAGCTCGCCGGTGCCCCAGCAGGCGACGTAGAGGAAACGGTCGTCCAGCGAGAGGTCGATGTCGCTGATCAGCGGCGGCGCGGCGCCAAAGCCTTGCAGCAGCGGTGGCAACTGGTCGGCCGGTGCCGGCTCGGGCGGAATGACGGCGGTCTTGGCGATCTTGAACTGGCCGTTTTCCCGGTACCAGGTCCAGATCGAGCCTTCGAGGTTGGTGGTGTCCACCACCACGCCGAGGAAGCCGTATTCCTTGGTCGGGTCGTGCGCCGGGCGCAGTTCCAGCGCCATCTGGTGGTTGGCGCCCAGGTCCAGCGTCTGCACATGGCGGCGTTCGCGCAGATTCCAGAAATGGATGGCGTGGCCGTACTTGTTGGCCAGCAGGCCCTCGGCGTCCAGCCCGTTTTCGAACTGCGGCGGCAGGCCCCATTCGCTGGAGACCATGTAGTCGCGCGGCAGGTTCCACCAGAAGTCGTAGTGCAGCTTCTGCGGGCCGCGCTCGATCTCCCAGCGGCCGATCACGTCGAAGGTCTGGCAGTCCATCAGGAAGATGCCGGGCGGGCCGTCGGTGCCGTCTTTCCCGCCGCCGCCCAGCGTGCTGACGTAGATGCCTTCAGGCCCGCAGTGCACCGTGTGCGGCCGAGAGTAGCCGGTCTTCTTGAACACTTCCTCAGGCTCGATGACCTTGTGGATCGTTGGCCGCGCCGGGTTGGGCTGGGTGTCGATCACGTAGATGCGCGACGAGCGGATGCCGGGAATGATCAGGTAGCGGCGGCGCAGGAAGCTGTGGCCGGACATGGGCGACAGCGCCGAGCTGCAGGCGTTCCAGCCGAAGTGGTGGAACTCGTCGCCGCGGTAAGGCATGTCCAGCCGGTACACCAGCTTGCCGTAGGCCTCAGAGGCCGGGTCCACGTCGACAACGGCGAGTGCGTCAGGACGCGAGCCGTCGGGCGACAGCAGCACGGTGTAGGCCAGGCGCTCGGGTGGCGCCTCCATGGCGAGCTTGGCGGACGGATGGAAGGTCGGGTCCGGACGCAATGATTCCAGCATGAAGACTCCCCTTGATATGCGGTGAATGTGCTGAACGCCGCCTTACGTTCCAACAACACGCAATATCAGGCGCGAACAGACCGGCAGCATCGCTCGCCTGGCGACGCTGTCAATCCCGCGCTCAAGGCCATGCCGGCCTTGTGGGACAGGGAAATCCTGAAGGGATCAGCTGGATTCTTTGATCATGCGTCCCGCACTGGGCTGGATCGGCCGGGCATTCATCGGGTACATGCGCGAGAAGATGTTCAGCTGGTCAACGGAGAGTTGCACCGGCTGCTTCATCACCATCCACAACACGCCTTCGCTGCAAGGCGGCGTGGTCAGCGAGCCCATGTAGGTGTAGAAGCGCTGGTCCTTGGGCAGCAGTTGGCTGACGTCGAGACTGCCGGGCGCTGGCGTGTCCTCGTTCTTCTCCAGCGGCAAGGCGTTCCACACCGCCTGCACCACCGGCTGCGCGCTGCCGCGCTCCAGCAGCACCGCGACGACGGCGAGCTTGCCTTCCGGGTCCTTGTGCACCAGGTGCACCACCATGTCGAAGGGCTTGCCGTTGATGCGTTCCTCCGACGGCCGGTGGAAGTGGAACTGCAGCAGGTCGTAGCGGCGGTTATTGACGGTGATGCCGCTGCCGGCCGGCAGGTTGACCTGCACCGTGTGGCCGTTGTCGATCACGCTGAAGCCGCTGGGCTTGTAGTCGAACTGGATGGCAGGCATCTGCACCTGGATGCCATCGCGGATGTCGATCGGGCTCTGGCGCTGGCCAGTGCCGCAGGCGGCGAATTCGGGCTTCAGGCTGGCCCAGGTGTCCGGGCC
>NZ_VIDT01000801.1 GCF_006519715.1 Ideonella azotifigens | reverse complement strand
CGAGAGCATCTTGGCGCAGGCCGCGGTGACGGCTGCCGAGCCGATCATGCTGGCGCTCTGCTGGCGGTTGACGGCGTTGTACATCGCCATGCCCAGCGTTTCCAGCAGCACGGCATCGAGCATGCCGTGGGCCTGCGAGGGCGACTGGCCAGTGGCCAGCGTGACGACGCTGCTGACGGCGTCGACGATCTGGCTGTTCACGCTGCTGTCGTCGGTCATGAACCGGCTCCCTTGTAGATGATCAATGCGAGGACCTGGGCCAGTGCGGCATCGGCCAGCACCTGGCCGCGCTGCTGGTTGGCCACGGCGTTTTCCATTGCCAGGCCGATGCTGTCGGCCATCGCGACATAGGTCATGCCCATGGCCAGCGCCGGGGCCTGGCCGATGGCGGCCAGCGAGCCGGCAGCGATGTCGCCACTCAGGCTGACGACGGCCGACGGGCGTGCCAATCAGCGGCTCCGCTGCAGGGCCCGGCCGGGCGCGAACCTGGCCGGGCTGCCGGCCTTACTTCAGGCCGAGGATCTCGGTCGTGGCGACACCGGTGGACGCGGTGTCCACCGCCAGCAGCGTGGCCACGCCTTGGGTGGTCGAGGCCTGCATGGTCACGTAGGACTGCTGCTGGTTGTTGGTGGCGTTGTGCGCCGCGTTGGACAGCGCCTGGCTGGTGGCCACGAACAGGTTGCCCATCGCGATGGCGGGCGAGTCGCCCAGCACCTTGGTGTTGACCTGCGAGACGGAGTCGGTGATCTGGCTGTTGACGGCAGTTGGAAATGCCATGGTGAATGCTCCTTGCAGTTGAGGGATTGAACGGTTGGAAACAGCGAGGGAACACGGGGCGCCTCAGCGCAGCCCGCGCGTCGCCCGGCTCAGCCGAGGATCTTCTTGGTGGCTGCGCCGGTGGCGCCGGTGTCCAGCGAATACAGCAGCGTGACGCCCATCGTGGTCGCGGCCTGCGCGGTGACGTACATCTGCTGCTGGGCCATCGTGGCGTTGTGCGCCGCGTTGGCCAGCGCCTGGGCGGTGGCCTGGTACAGGTTGCCCATCGCGATGGCTGGCGAGGTTCCGAGCACCTGGACATTGGCCTGCGTCACGGAGTCGGTGATCTGGCTGTTGACAGCGGTGGGAAATGCCATGTGCTCAGCTCCTTGTCGTTAACGGTTGGTGGCGCGGCTCAGCTGCCCAGGATGGTTTCGGTGGCAACGGCGGTGCTGGCGGTGTCGATCGCGTACAGCGTGGCCACGCCCATGGTGGTGGCCGCCTGCGCCGTCACGTAGCTCTGCTGCTGCGCGCTGGTGGCGTTGTGCGCCGCGTTGGCCAGCGCCTGCGCGGTGGCCTGGTAGAGGTTGCCCATGGCGATCGCCGGTGCGTCACCCAGGACCTTGGTGTTGGCCTGGGTGATGGAGTCGGTGATCTGGTCGTTGACGGCGGTAGGGAAGGCCATGTCGATTCCTCAGAAGTTAAGAACCCAGGCCCTTGACGCCGGTGCCGGTGCTCAGGATGCTTTTGGTGGCGACGCCGGTGGTGGCGGTGTCGATCGAATACAGCGTGGCCACGCCCATCGTGGTGGCCGACTGGGCCGTCACGTAGCTCTGCTGCTGGGCGTTGGTCGCGTTGTGCGCGGCGTTGGCCAGCGCCTGCGCGGTGGCCTGGAACAGGTTGCCCATCGCGATGGCGGGCGCATCGCCCAGCACCTTGGTGTTGGCCTGGGTGACCGAATCGGTGATCTGGTCGTTGACGGAGGTGGGAAATGCCATGTCGACTCCTGAGCGTGCGGACCTCGCGGGTCCTGTGGTGGATGGGCCGGCAGACGGCGGGTGGCTGGCTTTGCGCTGGCAGACCCGTCGTTTGCGTGAGTTCATGCTAGGAGGACCGCCCCGCCGGCGATCTGTGCAGATGACGGAATAGGACGCTTCAGCGACGGGGAAACACGGTGCCGATGACGCTGGCCGGGTGCGGTGCGGTAGAAGCCGGCAAGCGGTTTGGCCGCATCCGGCGACCGGGCCCTGGGCCGGCGCCGGGCCGGTGCCGGAGCGACCCTGCGGAATCGACGATGTGCGAGCTGGGCGCCTGTCCACCTGTTCACGCCCCGCGCGACCGGCTTGACCGCTTGTTGCATCGCCGCGCGCCGGGCGGGCCTAAACTTGTTCCGCTTGGCGGCAGCCGGCCGGCCGTGTGAGGCCTCGCCGCGGTGTCGCCGTCGTTTGCACCCTTGCATGTCCAGTCCCCTGAATTTCGCGTCCTTCCTGCAACAG
>NZ_VIDT01000800.1 GCF_006519715.1 Ideonella azotifigens | reverse complement strand
CTCAGCGTGAAATGGGGCCAGCAGATGGTGGTCGAAAACAAGGGCGGCGCAGCCGGGCAGATCGGCGCGGACTCGGTTGCCAAGGCCAAGCCCGACGGCTACACGCTGCTGATGGGCAACCTCGGCACCCAGGCCATCAACCCTTCGCTCTACGCCAAGCTGCCCTACAACGCCGACACCGCGTTCGCCCCCATCGCGCTGGTGGCCGACCTGCCGCTGGTGATGCTGGTCAACCCCGGCGTGCCGGCGAAGACGGCGAAGGAATTCGTCGCGCTGGCGCGCAGCAAGCCCGGCCAGCTGACCTTCAGCAGCTCGGGCGCCGGCGGCGCGCCGCACCTGGCCGGCGAAATCTTCAAGGCGACCACCGAAACCTTCATCGTGCACGTGCCCTACCGCGGCGGCGGCCCTGCCACCAGCGACCTGATCGCCGGCCATGTCCAGCTCTCGTTTGTCACCGCACTGGAAGCCAGCAGCTTCATCAAGACCGGCAAGCTGCGCGCGCTGGGCGTGAGCAGCCCCAAGCGGCTGAGCAACCTGCCCGACGTGCCCACGCTGGCCGAAGCCGGCGTGCCCGGCGTCAACGTCAGCAGCTGGGTCGGCATGCTGGCGCCGGCCGGCACGCCCAAGGACATCGTCGACAAGATCGCCAGCGACCTGCGCGAGGTGCTGGCGTCCGATGACGTCAAGACCCGCATCACCGAGCTGGGCGGCCTACCCGCCGGCAACACGCCCGCCCAGTTCACCAAGCTGATCGACGACGACCGCAAGCGCTACGCCGTGGTGATCCGTGATCGCAAGATCACCGTCGATTGATTTCCGTCCGCACAAGACGACCGCACCAGACGACCGCAAGGATTCACATGACCCGTTCCGTTCGCATCGACAACCGCCTGTCCCGCCGCCAACTGCTGGCCGCCACCGGCCTGGGCGCCCTCGCGCTGGGCACGCTGCTGGCCCCGCAGCATGCCGCCGCGGCCGACGCCGCCTGGCCCAGCAAGCCGATCCGCCTGATCGTGCCGTACCCGCCCGGCGGCTCGTCGGACATCATTGCCCGCGCCATCAGCGTGCAGCTTGGCACGGCGCTCAAGCAGACCGTCATCGTCGACAACCGGCCCGGCGCCAGCGGCAACATGGGCGCCGACTTCGTCGCCAAAGCCAACGACGGCCACACGCTGCTGCTGTGCGACGTGGGCGCGCTGGCCATTGCGCCCTCGGTCTACACCAAGCTGGGTTTCGACCCGAGCAAGGACCTGCGCGGCGTGACCATGCTGGCCTACTCGCCGCACATGCTGGTGGTGCACCCCTCGGTGCCGGCCAACAACCTGCAGGAGCTGGTCGCGCTGTCCAAGACCAAGGAGCTGAACTTCGCCGTGACGGCGCTGGGCAGCGCGCCGCACCTGGCCGCCGTGGCGGTGCAGCAGGCCACCGGCGCCAAGTGGACCTACATCCCGTACAAGGGCGGCTCGCAATCCGTCGCCGACACCATCGCCGGCCAGACCGACCTGACCATGAACGGCATGCTGGCCACGCTGCCGCACGTGCAGTCCGGCAAGCTGAAGGTGCTGGCCCTCTCCAAGGGCACGCGCATGCCGCTGCTGGCCAACGTGCCCACGCTGGCCGAACAAGGCATGAAGGGCTTCGAGTCCGGCACCTGGCAAGGCGTGCTGATGCCGGTGGGCACGCCGCCGGCCGTCATCGCCAAGGTCAACGCAGTGCTGACCGGAATCATTCGTTCGCCCGAGGTGCGCGAGCGCCTGGTCTCGCAAGGCGCCGAGGTGCGCACGATGTCGCCAACCGAGTTCAGCAGCTTCTTCGAGACCGAGCGCAAGCGCTGGGCCGAGGTGGTCGTCAAGGGCAACGTCAAGCTCGACTGATTGATCGATTGAGGAACCTGATGACCACACCCCGCCTGCTGCTGGTCGGCAACCTGGTGCCCGTGCTGAACCGCGCGCTGGCCGAAAGCTTCGCCATCCATCGCCTGGTCGAGGAGGCCGACCCGGCGGCCTTCCTGGCCGCGCACGGCGGCGAGTTCGAGATCGCCGTCACCTCGGCCGCGGTCGGCATGAACGAGGCCCAGCTCGCTGCGTTGCCCAACCTGAAGCTGATCTCCAGCTTCGGCGTGGGCCTGGACAAGGTGCCGGTGGCCGCGGCGCAGGCACGCGGCATCAGCGTGGGCTACACGCCCGACGTGCTGAACGACTGCGTGGCCGACACCGCGCTGGCCCTGCTGCTGGACGTGGCCCGCCGCGTCTCCGAA
>NZ_VIDT01000080.1 GCF_006519715.1 Ideonella azotifigens | reverse complement strand
CCCTTCGACATCACGCGCCTGCGCCAGCGTAACAACGCCGACTTCCGCGCGCTGCTGGCCGTGCACGAAGCCGGCCACGGCCTGGTGCACGCGCTGCTCTTCGGCCGCGCGCCGCAGGAGATCAAGATCCACGTCGCCAGCTTCGAGGGCGGCTACAACGCCTACACCTCGCGCAAGGTCTGGTCGCGTCGCAACCTGCTGGACTCGATCTGCACCAGCCTCGCCGGCCGCGCCGCAGAAATGCTGGTCTTTGGGCTTGAGCTGAGCTCCAGCGGCGCCGAAGGCGACTTGCGCAAGGCCACCGAAAGCGCAGCCCGCATGCTGCGCCACTTCGGCCACGGCGGGCGCATCGGCCGCAGCGACGTGTCCATGAACAATGACGAGAACCTCTGCACCGACGTGGAAGCCAGCAACGCCCCGATCGAAGCGCTGCTGCAGGCCGAGCACGCCCGCGCCACGAAGCTGCTCGACACCCACCGCGGCGCGCTGCTGGCGCTGGTGGACGAGTTGATGGCGCAGGGCCAGGTCACGCCTGCGCGCTTTGCCGCTGTGGTGGGGCTGCCGCTGGGCAGGCCAGAAGACGCGCTGGACCCGTACGCGGAGCGGCTGGCAGAGTTTCGGGGGAAAGGGGCAGAGCGGCTCAGGGCATAGGGGAGGTGTGCGGCCACCCGGCGGCTCGTGATGCTGATTCCTTGGAGATTCGATTGGGCTGCATGAAATAGGTATCAGGCCGCTGCCAGCAGGGCACCTTGCTGGTGGAGATGCGCCTGGAAGCGGGAGGCGTAGTCCTCGGCAACTGCATTCCTCACGCTGGCTCGCTCTGCCAATGCCTCTCGCCAGGCCGAAACGCGCGGCAGGCCATCGAAGATTTGCCGCGTCGCTGGTGGGTCGATCAGCTCGAAGTAGCGAAAGAGTGGTGCATAGACTGCATCGACCATGCCGAACGCCGCGCCAGCGAAATACGGGCCTGCGGCGACTTCCGACTCCAACTTGGCCAGGCGCTCACGGAAGCTGGCGCGCTTCGCATCCGCAACCTGCGAGTCACGCGCATGAAGGAACTGCCAGCCTTCAGCGAAAGTCTGGGTGGCGAACTCGATCCAGGCGCGGTGTCGGGCGCGTGTCAGCGGGTCGTGGGGGTACATCGGCGAGCCGCCCTGCGTCTCGTCGAGGTACTCGCAGATCACCACGCTTTCAAAAAGCGCCGCGTCCTCGGCATGGGCCTGGGGAACCTTGAGCACGGGCACCTTGCCAGTGGGCGACAGCGCGAGGAACCAACCGGGCTTGGCCGACAGGTCGACGTTGACGCGTTCGAAGGCGACGCCCTTCTCCAGAAGGACGATCGCGGCGCGCTGCACGAACGGGCAGAGCGGGTGGCTGATCAGGGTGAGCATCTTGATGGGGCGTCTGTGTTGGCAGGGATCAGGAAGGCGCCTTCGACTCGTGCCAGTCGCAAGGCGCCTTCGGCGCGCGGAACCTTGTGCGCTCAGCGATTGAGCAGGCGACCGCCGTCGACCACGATTTCCGTGCCAATCGACCAGCGGGATTCATCGGAGGCCAGGTACAGCACGGCCTTGGCCACCTCTTCTGGCGTGCCGAAGCGGCCCAGCGGGATGGTGGCCGCGATGTCCTTGTTCAGTTTTTCGCGGTAGGCCTCGGGGATGCCCAGCTTGTCGTACAGCGGCGTGTCGACAGGCCCCGGACTGACCGCGTTGATGCGAACCCCGCGCCCGAGCAACTCGGTCGACAGCGTCTTCGACATGTTCAGGACCGCTGCCTTGGTGGCCGCGTAAACGGAGGAGCGGTCTGCGCCCACATGCGCGCTGACGGACGTGTTCAGGACGACCGATGCGGAGGGTGCGAACACCGGCAGCAGCGACTGGATCAGGAAGTACGGGCCCTTGACGTTGACATCGAATGAACGGTCGAACATCTCTTCCGTCCAGTCTTCGATCGGCAGCCAGACGGAGATGCCCGCGTTGAGGAAGGCCACGTCCAACTGGCCGTAGTGGTTCTTGACGGCTTGTGCCAGGTCCTTCTGCGCTGCCACGCTGGCCGAGTCGGCGCGCAGAACCAGCACCTTAGGTCCGAGTTCGGCCTGGGCCTTGGCGATGGAATCCGGGTTGACGCCGGTGACGATGACGCGGGCGCCTTCGGCCAGAAACTGCTTGGCAGTTTCCAGGCCAATGCCGCTGGTGCCGCCAGTGATGAGGGTGCGTTTGCCTTGCAAGCGTGACATGACTTTCTCCTGTAGATGGCCACCCACCGTGGCCGATAAGGAGAATGTGCATCCATGCCTCCATTTCTATAAGATGGCCAGATTGAATACCATCCATGCGTTTCAGGCATTAATTGGGGGGCACTTGGACCGATTCCTGCTGATGACCTGCTTCGCGCGTGCCGTGGAGACGGGGAGCTTCACGGCCGCAGCTCGTGACCTGGGCCTGGGGCAGCCGAACGTGAGCCGCTACGTCGCAGCGCTGGAGGAGCACCTCCAGACCCGGCTTCTGCACCGATCCACACGGAAGCTTGCCCTCACGCCTGAGGGGGAGCGCTACTACGCGGATGTCCGGCGGATTCTTGATGCTGTGGACGAGTCCGAGTCGTCTTTCAGGAGCAACGTCGATCCCTCAGGGCTCTTGCGGGTAGCCTGCCCCACCGCGCTGGCCCATGCTTTCGTGTTGCCGCACGTCCCGACTTTTCTTGAGCGCTATCCGAAGCTGACCCTGGACCTGCAAATCAGTGATCGATTTGTCAACCTCGTTGACGAAGGGACAGAACTGGCGATCCGCATCGGGCAACTGGAAGACAGCGCATTGCGGGCTCGACGCATAGGCGCTTACGAACGCGTGTTCGTGGCGAGTGAAGCCTACCTGGCGAAGCGCGGAGTGCCGCAAACGCCTAACGACCTCCGAGACCACGACTGCGTCATCTACACGCTGCTGTCGTCGGGTGCTACCTGGCGCTTTCGCGAGACCGATGTGCCCGTTTCCGGCAGGCTCAGAGTGAACTCACCTGAAGCGGTCAGCGCGGCGGTCATTGCAGGCTTGGGAATCGGCCACGGCCCGGCATGGCTCTTCGACGAAGGGTTGAGGAGTGGGCGCCTGAAGTTCATCTTGACGGGCTACTCCGCGCCGGCCGTTCCTGTCCAGATCGTCTACGTCGCCAATCGACTTTTGCCGACGCGAGCAACCGTGTTCATGGATTTCATTGCTGGCGTGTTCTCCCGGATTCCTGCCCTTGGCGGCACCGTCAAGCCAGTCATCGCCGGTCAGCAATGACTGCCACCCACGGATGGTTTTGCCTCAATCGCGCGGCCCCGCGCCGGTGCTGAGACCGTGCAGTGATGCGGCTGGTGCCCCAGCCGAACCCCTGACTCGGACCCAGCGCCGCTGGCGGCCCGTGACTTGCGGCCACGGCGGTCGCATGCCGACCACCGACAAGTGTGGCCTATGGACAGTTGGCTGGCCCCTCTCAACGACCGACTGGACATGATCGACTGCTTTTCGGCAGCGAGATCGGCGAGTCCAAGAACCGCTCAGGGTCGTCCAGTGACTGTCAGGCCCACGAACTCATCGCCTTCGAGCTGACGCTCGAACTGCGCGGCCGGGCAGCTGACTTTCGCGGCGGGCACTGGTCGGCCACAACACGACCATCACCAACGACCGCTGCAAAGCACCTCCCTGCTGTGCGGTTGCCTGAGCGGCAAGCCCTTTGCCTTCTGAGGATTTGGCCTGTCAGAGTGCGGCGGTCATCGCGCATCGTCAGAAACGCTTGGCCGCGACGACCCTGGTGCGTCGTCGGCCTGTCGCCACGCGCGCGGCGTGATGGCGAAGCGCCGATGGAAGCTCCGGCTGAAATGTGCGGCGTCGCTGAAGCCGAACGAGAAGGCGATGTCGGAGATGGTCCGGGCCGACCAGCGCGGATCGCGCAACGCCCGCTGGCACGCGGCCAGACGCATTTCCCAAATCCAGCGCTCCAGCGTCGTGCCCTCCGAGCGAAAGATCTTGTGCAGGTAGCTGACCGACAGACCCAGAAACAAGGCGATCCGGCCGACCGTGAGCTGCGGATCGCCCAGGTTCTCGGCGACATGGGACTTGACCCGCGCGATCTGTCTCGCCCCAGCCCCCGAGGTCACGTCGGGTTCGCCCTGCAGGCCGCGCAGGCCGCTTGTCAGCACGCTCATCACGCCGTCGGCGACGTCGAGCGATTGTGCCGAGGACAGCGGTGCGTTGGAGTCGCATGCGCAACGTACCATCTGGTTGAGCATGCGCGCGGGCAGGGCCTCGGCCGCTACCGCCAGCGCCGTCAGATCGGCGTCGCCGAGTCGGGACAACAGCGCGGCGCGCGGCACCCGCAGCACCGCCTGCTGATAGTCCTCTTCGAGGATCAGCTCGTAGGGTCGCGTGCTGTCGTAGATGGCGAACTGACCCGGTGCGAGGATCGCCTCGCGATTTCCCTGGACCACGCGGCATCCTCCCTCGAGTTGGATGCTGACGAGCACAAAGTCCTCGGCCGCCCGCGCAACCTGGTGCTGCGAACGCGTGACACGCTTACGGCTGTGACCGGCCGAGTCGATGCGGGTCAGCGAGAGTTGTGCGAGCTCGCGATTGCGCATCGTGGCAATGAATCCGTCCTCGTCAAGCACCTCGAACGCCGACTCGACGAAGCGGTCGAACGCGGCTTCAGTCCAGCGCGCCACGCGCTTGTTCGGCGGCACCAGCAAGGTCGAGAACTCCACTGCAACGTTCATGCGACGCACCCAGAAAGGTTGACTGTCAGGCAATCGACAAGGCCATTTTCAGGCAAGACACCTTCGGACCCAGCGGCTACGCTGACGTCGATTGTGGGCATGCGCCTGGCCCACGCCCACGGGAGCAACCATGAGTTCGGACGAATCGCTTCGCGACTGGCACCACCTTGCGCTGCGTCTCGAAGATGAGGTTGGCAAGGCCGTCATCGGCCAGGCGGACACGATCCGGCTCATCAACGTGGCGCTGTTCGCGCGCGGTCACGTGCTGCTGGAGGGCGACGTGGGCGTGGGCAAGACCACCGTGCTTCGCGCTTTCTCGCGTGCGGTCGGCGGCGCTTTCGAGCGGGTCGAGGGCACGATCGATCTGCTGCCCGGTGACCTGGTTTATCACACCTATGTCAGTGCCGAGGGCCAGCCGCGCATCGACCCCGGGCCGCTGCTGCGGCATGGCGAACAACTGACGACCTTCTTCTTCAACGAGATCAACCGTGCCCGGCCGCAAGTGCAGTCGCTGTTGCTGCGCGCGATGGCCGAACGCACGGTCTCGGCCTTCAATCGAGAGTTTTCGTTTCCGCACATGACCGTCTACGCCGACCGCAACAAGGTCGAGAAGGAAGAGACCTTCGAGCTGGCGTCGGCCGCGCGCGACCGCTTCATGTTCGAGCTCAACATGGCCAAGCCCAGCGACCCGGCGGTTCGCGAGGCGCTGGTCTTCGAGACCGCCTACCACGACGTGGACGCCTTGATCGAGCAGGTCACAGCGGGTCTGCTGCCGTGGGAGGAACTCAACGCGATCGCCGCCACGATCCAGCGCAGCGTGCAGGCCAGCCCGGCAATCCGGCGCTATGTGCTGGCGCTGTGGCAGGCGAGCGACACGCCCAAGGCCTTCGGCATATCGCTGCCGGGGGTGGACATGGACCGCCTGATCCTCGCCGGCGCGAGCGCGCGCGGCGTGAGCGCACTGCTGCGCGCCGCCCGCGTGGTTGCCTGGCTGGCCGGACGTACCCACCTGCTGCCTGACGACCTGCACGCCGTGGTTCCGGCGGCGCTCGGCCACCGCGTGTTCTTCACCCCGGTCTATGAGATGCGCCGCACTGAACTCGCCGAGGAACTGGTGCGCCAAATCCTCGACAAGGTGGCCGCGCCCTGAAATGAAACCGCCACGCTCGCTTCGCTCACTGCCCCCCGAGGGCGCGTCTCAGTACCTTCGGGCGGCCGGGCGGTACTGAGATGGAAGAATTCCACTACCGCTTGCGCTCGCGCACCGGCGGCTACCGGGCAGGTGCGCATGCAGGCTCCACCCTCGGCGCCGGCCAGGAGTTTGCTACCCACGCCCGCCTGTTCGACCACCCCGATCCGCGCCGCCTGGACCTGCGCGCGAGCGTGCGCGACGTGCGTCACCAGTGGCTGGTGCGCAATCACAAGCAGCGCGTTGCCGTGCCGGTTTACGCGGTGGTCGATGTCTCGGCGTCGATGCAGTTCGGCGGCGGGCGTGCCAAGCTGCAGGTCGCTGCGGACTTCGTGGAGGCGCTGGGCCACAGTGCGTTCCGCGTTGGCGACGCGGTGGGGCTGCTCGCCTTCGACCGCGAACTGCGCGACGATCTGTTCCTGCCGGCGCGTCACGGCCGCGGCATGGCGGGCCTGATGTCGGGACTGCTGCGCGATTGCCGCGCCAGCGACACCGGCACGAGCGTCGATGCCGCGCTCAATCACGCGGTGGGTCGGCTCGCCGGCAAGCGGGCCTTGGTCTTCCTGGTGTCGGATTTCCACTGGCCGCTGGCCGTGCTGGGAGAGGTGCTCGACACCTTGAGCGGAGCGCGCGTCGTGCCCCTCGTCGTGTGGAACCGCGCCGAGACCGAGCCGCCGCCCAGTGGCGCGCTGCTCACGGTGCGCGACGCGGAGTCCGGCTCGCAGCGAACGCTGTGGATGCGCGATGCCCTTCGGGAGCAATGGCGCACCGCGGTGGCGAATCGCCGCGCCGAGATCGACACCCGGTTTCGCGCGCGCGAGATCCAGCCCTTTTGGGTGCACGGCGCGTTCGAGTCCGAGGCGCTGTCGCGCTACTTCCTCGAGAACGTGGCGTGAGTCGTTCGTTCCTGGTCTTCGTCGCCGGCGCGCTGGCCGCCGGCGTCGCCATCGTTGCCGGCGCGGCCCCGGCCACCGTGCAGCAGCCGCGCGCCTTCGGCAACACGATAGGCGACGTGCTCACGCAGCGCCTGTTGCTCGGTGACGACGAACTTGCGGCGGCAGCGCCCAGCGGCCGCGTCGGTGCGTGGTTCGACCGCCGAATGCCGCGCCTTGAGACCGATGCCTCCGGCCAGCGCTGGTTGGCGATCGACTACCAGGTGGTCAATGCGCCGCGAGCGCTCACCAACGCGAATCTGCCGGCGCTGACGCTCAAGGGCCGGTCGGGCAACGTTTGGCAGATCGCCGAGTGGCCCATCACCATGGGTCCCCTGACGCCAGACAACGTGGCTGCGCAGGGCGATCTGCTGGCCATGCGTCCTGACCACGAAGTTGCCGCTCTGCCCACGGCGCTGATCCGCCGGCGCTTCGATCGTCTGGCCGCCGGCTTGGCACTGACGCTCGCGGCTTGGCTCGCCTGGTGGCTGTGGCGCAACCGGCGCGAGGCGATCCGGCTGCCCTTCGCGCGTGCCTGGGCCGAAGTGCAGCGCTTCGACAGGGCAGCAGTTCAGGCCGAGCCCGCCGCGTGGCTCAGCATTCACCGGGCGCTCGACGCCACGGCGGGCCACGTGGTCACGGCCAGCACCCTGGGTGGGCTGCTGACCAGTGCGCCACATCTGCGCGCACTGCAGCCGCAACTGGAGGCGTTCTATCAACGCTCCAGCGAACGGTTCTTCGCGACCGAGCCCATCCACGCCTCCTACCCCTTGCGCGACCTCTGCCTCGCGTTGCGCGACGCAGAAAAGCGTCACCACGGCGGGTCATGATGGCGCTCGACTTCCTGCATCCCTTGATGCTGCTTCTTCTGCCGCTGGCTGCCTTGCCCATGCTGCGGCGGCGCAGCGACGCGCTCGCGTTCTCCAACCTCGCCTGGCTGCCGGTGGACCGCGTCGGCCGCGCTCTGTCTCCGGTATGGCGTGCCCTCGGCGTGCTGGCGCTGGCGAGCCTCGTTGTCGGGCTCGCCGGTCCGGGCCAATCGGGCGCGCAGATACAGCGCACCGGCCGCGGCGCCGAGGTGCTGATTCTGCTGGACCGCAGCAGCAGCATGGACAGCGTCATCAGGCCCTGGAATTCTTCCGGGGGCGGCTTGGAAGTCGGCGACTCCAAGGGCAAGATCGTCCGCGAACTACTCGCCCAGTTTGTCACCAAGCGGCAGGACGACCGCTTCGCCTTGATCACCTTCAGCACCCGGCCCATGACCACGGTGCCGTTCACCGAACGGCGCGATGTCGTGCTTGCCGGCCTGTCCGCTGCCGGCATCGGCCGTGGCCTGCCCGACACCGACATGGGCAGCGCCCTGTTGATGGCGATCCGCCAGTTCGAAGGTCGCCCCTACTCGGGCAGCCGCGTCGTTCTCATCGCCTCAGACGGCGGCGCGCAACTCGACGCGCCCACACGCCAGAAGATCGAGGCCGGGCTGGCGCGCCAGCGCATCGGCGTGTACTGGATCTACATCCGCACCAGCCACAACTCGGCCGACCTGAAGGGTCTCACGGCAGACGCCGACGAGAGTGTCGAAGAAATCTCGCTGCACCGCTTCTTCAGCAAGCTTGCCACGCCCTACCACCTCTACCAGACAGACGATGCGGGCGCCATGGCAGCAGCGGTCGCCGAGATCGATCGCCAACAGAACCAGCCGCTTTCGTTCCTCGAACGCGTACCACGTCGCGATCACAGCGGTGCTCTGTTCACCATCGCGCTCGCGTGTTGCGTCGCGCTGCTGGCCTGGCGATCGATCGAAGTGAGGGGATGGTCATGAAGCGGCGAACAGCACATGCCCTGTTTGGTGTTGTCGCCTTCGTGTTCACGGGCATGTTGTTGCAACAGGCGCTCAAGCTTCAGCATGCGAAGGCGGTCAACCAGGCGATGGCACTGGCCTCGACCCAGGGCCTGCAGGCAGCGAGCCACGCAGCCAGCTCCAGCGACATATCCGACCCACATGCCCTGCCCGAAGCCCGCCTGACCCGGGCCCATGTGCTCTCGCTTTCGGGCCAGCACGACGCC
Organism: Ideonella azotifigens; assembly: GCF_006519715.1. Taxonomy (GTDB): domain Bacteria; phylum Pseudomonadota; class Gammaproteobacteria; order Burkholderiales; family Burkholderiaceae_C; genus Ideonella; species Ideonella azotifigens. The sequence goes on along the minus strand of NZ_VIDT01000080.1, from coordinate 4,569 downwards.
GCGATCAAGCTCTACAGCCGACTGCTCCAGGACGATTCGCCCTCGGGCCTGCGCCTGGTGGCGCTCTATAACCTGGCCAACGTCTACCTGCGCCAGGGCATGGCTGGCGCACCTGGCGACTCGGTCGCGGCGCTTGAGCTCGCCAAGCAGCGCTATCGCGAACTGCTGCGCACCGCGCCGCAAGAGTGGGACGCCCGCTACAACCTCGAACGCGCGCTGCGCCTCGCGCCCGAAAACGAAGCGGCGTTCGCCGACGAGAACGTTCCAGTCGAGCAGCGCCGCGTGCGCATGCGCGGCATGAAGGCCGGCGACTTGCCATGAACGCGCCGGTCCATCCCCCGGTTGCGATGCCTCCTCCTGCCGGCATCGAACGGCCTGCCTCCAACGCCCCGACGCGTTTCGTGTTGAACTGGTTGCGCGCTGCATTCGACCGCGCCACCTGGCCCGTCTCGTCGGCGTTGCTGCTGCTCATGTTGGCCGTGGGCACACCGCACTTGTTGTTGTCGCGTGACACCTACCGCTACATGGTGACGTTCGACGTCACACAAAGCATGGATGTCGAGGACTTGCAGCTGAACGGCCTGCCGGTGAGCCGGCTGGCGCTTGCCCGCGCCGCTGCGCATGAGGCGCTGCTCGCCCTGCCATGCGGTTCCGAAATCGGCTGGAGTCTGTTTGCCGACTACCGCGTGCTGGTGCTGCTGCTGCCGGTGGAGGTCTGCGGCCACTATGAAGAGCTGCTCGCTTCGTTGGATCAAATCGATGGCCGCATGCGCTGGGCCAATGCGAGCAACATCGGCAAGGGAGTCACCTGGGCCTTGCGCACCGCCAAGCAAATGGAGCCGCACACCCACGTGATCTTCCTGACCGACGGACAAGAGGCGCCGCCCCTGCGCGAACCCGGCCTGCCGGTGATGGCTGACATCACGCCCGGCGAAATCGGCGGCTGGCTGATCGGAGTGGGCGGAGAAGTGGCAGTGCGGATTCCGAAGACGGATTCAAATGGCAACCCGGCCGGTTTCTGGACGGCCGATGAAGTCGTGCAGCGGCCAGGGGTGGGGCAGGGCATCGAGCATTTGTCGCGCCGCGAGGACGACTACCTGCAGTCGCTCGCCGTCGGAATGGGCTTGGGCTATGCGCCCCTCACCGATCCAGGCGTGCTGAAGCGCGCGATGCTCGACAGTCAGCTCGCCTGGCGGCAACCGGTCGAGACCGATCTTCGCTGGTTGCCGGCGGGGCTGGCTCTGTTGCTCCTGGTGTGGCGATTTCGGCCGGAGCGGCGCAGGCCGGTGAACGGGCTGCACCGTACTTGACGGCGGTATGTACAGCGGCACCGGGTTGAGGGTTGAAGGGCTTGCCAGTGCTGGATTCCGGCCCAACCCCCTGGTGCGACAGCGCCACGCGTCAGGTGAATTCGGCAGCTGCAGCCCCCGCATTTGCCCATTCCAAGATTGCTTTGCGGTGGTCAGACCCGGTTGTTTTGCGCCAGCAGGGGGCCAGGGGCTGGCGGATGGTCTTGCGCACGAGGTCCGGGCCGATCGGTCGTTCCCGTGGCGTCATGTGCCGGGCGAAGACCATCCGGTGTTGGGTCTTCGGTCGCTCGTCGCGAGGGTATGCGGCGATGGCTCGCCCCGTGGCTTCCGGCAAGGGCATCACGTCTTCACGCCGGCCCTTGGTCCGGCGCAAGGTGATCGTGCCGGCTTCCCAGTCGATATCGTCCAGACCCAGGCGTGCGACCTCGCCGCTGCGCAGGCCCAGATCGAGCATGCGGCGCACCATGGTGTCAGCACGCAGCATCGACGGGCCGCCCTGGCCGAGGGCGGCCTCGAGTTGTTCGACCTCTGCCAGTTCCTGCGGCTTGGGGCAACGATGCCAGCTGCCAGCTGCCAGTTCGCCGGGTACGCCAGCGCGCCAACCAGCGCATGGATACGGTCACCCAGCGTCGCACGCCAGCGGAAGTAGCCGCGCAGGGCCGAGACCACGGCGCCCAGGCTCGTTGGCGCCTTGTAGTTCTTGGCCTGGGCGGCGAAGAAGCGGCGCACGCGTTCCGGCGTGATTACATCGAACTGGATGGTGTCGTCACCGAAGTGTTTGCGCAGCAAGGCCTCGACGAGGCGCAGAGCGCCCTCGCGTGTCTTCGGGGCAAGGCCTCGCACCAGCTCCATGTGGTCGTAGCGACGCAGTTCCTGCGCCAGCTCGGTCATGTCCAGCGGCCTAGGCGCGATGGCGTTGTCGGCGCGCAGGACGACAAGAAGGTGGCCCAGCCGAGAGGTACTGCCGGTACCCCGGGATGTGGCGGTCCAGCTGATTGCAGCTGCGGGAACGGCCCGAGGAATGGGAGCGAGAACAAGGCTTGGTGCACATGGCGGTCTCCAGGTTGTGGAGCCGCCAGTGCACCTGCGGGCAAGGACCATGTGTAGATGCTCACGACATCGAGGGCTTGCAGGGCGCGTCCTGCCTCAGTAACGCCCGCTCTGCGACAGGCAACTACGCATAGGTGAGGCCCATGCATAGGGGTCGCAAGGCGCCAGTCGGCGAGCTCTTCCATGGCGGCCGGGTCGTTGGGTCCCAGGCCCGTCCGCATCCAACTGCGGGACGTGCTGGCCAGGGTGCGCGACTGGCGCTGGATCCGTGTGCAGACGGTTTGGCGGCAGCCAAGCCCATCAATCCGCCGGGTGATGGGAGAAGTGGTCCTTGCTCATGAGAACATCGACGCGGTGCACCGTGGCCGCATCGGCCAGGATGGTGTTCATGCGCGCGAGGTCGCGGAAGATGTCGCCACCACCGCCCTCGACATGCGCCTGGCGCCCTGCCAGATCGGGGAAGGCCTCGAAGATGGCAAAACTCGTCTGTGAAAACCGCAAGGCAAACCACGGTCCCGTGGCGGGCTCATCTTCGACGCATGCCCGGATGTCTCCAAGCATTTGCGCCACCGCCTCTTCTTGTCCAGGCCGGGCCTCGATCCGAATGAAGAATGCCTTGCGGCCTTCAACGCCTTGTTCGCCCAGCACCTGCACGCCGCAGTGAGCGGCGAGCGGCTTCCCTGAACTGGAGGGGATCTCGTGAGGCAACTGGGGCATGTGCGGGTCTCCTGGGTCGATGCGCCCACTCTAGGGTCGAGGCGGCCTTGGCTCGTGCCCGAACGTCGACATTGCTTGCCTGATTGTCCAGGCCGGTTTTACTTGGACAGCCGTCATGGACAGAATGCGCCATGTCCGAGGAGCTGAAGCAGGCGATCCTGCGCTACACGGGAAAGCACAAGCAGGCTGAAGGGGTCACCGTCAGGCCTGTCCAAGGCCTGTCCTTGGTCCAGCGTGCGGCACCCAGCGAGTTGGAGCACACGGTGGTCAGTCCCTTGGTGTGCCTGGTATTGCAGGGCCGCAAGCGCGTCGCCATGGACAGTGGCGTGTCGTCCTATGCCGCCGGCGACACGATGATCGTCACGGGCAACCGGCCGACGGCGAGTCGGATCAGCCAGGCCAGCATCGCCAAGCCCTACCTGGCGCTGGCACTGGACCTGGATCCGGCCGTGATCACGGAACTGATCGTGAATGCGCCCGAGGCCTGTCCACCGCAAGTCGCGCCCGACACACGCGAGGACCTGCGCGACGCTCTGCGTCGGCTGGTGCTGCTGCTGGATCGCCCGGAATCACTCGCGGTGCTCAAGGATGGCTTGATCCGAGAGATTCACCATTGGCTGCTGCTGGGCCGCCAAGGCCCGGCCATCCGCTGCCTGGGCCTGCCCGACAGCCATGTGCGACGCATTGCGCGAGCTGTGGCCATCCTGCGTGCGGACCATGCCCAGCCCGTGCAGATTGAGCGGCTGGCGGCGGCGGCCGGCATGAGCCGTTCGGCGTTCCACCAGCACTTTCGTGCCATCACATCGCTCTCTCCGCTGCAGTTCCAGAAGCACCTCAGGTTGATCGAGGCACGCCGCTTGATCTTGTCCAAGGGCAAGAACATGAGCCAGGTCGCTTTCGAGGTGGGGTACGAAAGCGCTTCGCAGTTCAGCCGCGAATACACCAGGATGTATGGGCAGCCGCCGATCAGGGACAAGCAGGCGGCGTCAGGCCTGTTGGCAGCGGTCGGCGCGGGCGGGTAGCCTGCTGCCGCTCGTGCATCCGTTTTGCCCAGGGCGGCCCGCAGCGCTCAAGCCCCGTCCGGCAACTCCGCGCTCTCGCGCAGTTCCTCCGGCGTGGCGATGCCGAAGCCGAAGAATTCCAGGTAGGCGGGGATCATTTCGAAGAGCATGTCGGTGCCGACCTGGATGGGGCAGCCACGGGCTTGGGCGGCGGCCAGCAGGGGAGTGATGCGCTGGCGCATGACGACTTCGCCGACGAAGGTGGTGGGCGCGATGCGGTCCACGTCGAAGGGCAGGGGGTCGCCTTCGCGGGAGCCCAGCGGCGTGGCGTTGACGATCAGGTCCATGCCGGCAGGGTCGTTGCGGCCGAGGCCGACTTTCAGTTGCGGGTAGTGCTGGGCGAGGCGGCCGGCCAGCGCATCGGAGGCGGCTGCGTTCGAGTCGAAGAGCTGCATCTCGGCCACGCCGGCCGCGGCGAGCGATGCAGCGAT
>NZ_VIDT01000008.1 GCF_006519715.1 Ideonella azotifigens | reverse complement strand
ACGGTTGTCGCATCCCTTGCCTACAATCGACGAGGTACTGCCAACTCTTGCACAACACCCGGCGCGCACCGCCGCGCCGGCATACCTCGAAAGGAACTTGCATGGAACATACCCTGCCGCCGCTGCCGTTCGGTCTGGACGACCTGGCCCCCGCGATGAGCCGCGAGACGCTCGAATACCACCACGGCAAGCACCACAACGCCTATGTCGTGAACCTGAACAACCTGGTGGCCGGCACCGAGTTCGCCGGCGTGCCGCTGGAAGACGTGATCAAGAAGTCCTCTGGCCCGATCTACAACAACTCGGCCCAGATCTGGAACCACACCTTCTTCTGGAACTGCCTGAAGCCGGCCGGCGGCGGTGAGCCCAAAGGCGCGCTGGCTGACGCCATCAATGCCAAGTGGGGCTCGTTCGCAGCCTTCAAGGAAGCCTTCACCAAGAGCGCCGTGGGTAACTTCGGCTCCGGCTGGACCTGGCTGGTGAAGAAGGCCGACGGCTCGGTCGACATCGTCAACATGGGTGCCGCCGGCACCCCGCTGACGACGGGCGACACCGCGCTGCTGACGATCGACGTGTGGGAACATGCCTACTACATCGACTACCGCAACCTGCGCCCGAAGTTCGTCGAGACCTTCCTCACGTCGCTCGCCAACTGGGGCTTCGCGGAGGCCAACTTCGCGAGCTGAGTGCTCGGCGGCTGCTGCCGCACGGCAGCTGCCCGATGCACCACAAAGGCCGTCCCTGCGACGGCTTTTTCACAACTGCCAACGCCATGGCCGGCGACTGGCGGCGGGCGCGATCAGCCCGAGAATGGCGCGCCGGTCAGCTTGCTGCCGGCCTTCAGCCCACGCTTGGAAAACCAGCCCCGGTTCATCTCCAGCACCATGCGCACCGGCTGCTTCGAGCAGTGCGAGGTCTCGGTCTGGGGCGCCATGTCTTCGATGTTGACGATGCGGCCATCTTCGGCCACGAAGGCGGCGGACAGTGGCAGCAGTGTGTTCTTCATCCAGAAGCACTGCGTGGCTGCTTCTTCGAAGATGAACAGCATGCCTTCGTGCACCGGCATGTTCTCGCGGAACATCAGCCCGATCTGGCGCTCCTGCGGCGTGCGCGCCACTTGCGCGACGATGTTGTACATGCCGGCGCCCAGCGTGACAGTGGACAAGTGTTGTGCCTGTCCAGTCGACTGCGCCAGCGTAGACGGACTGATGGAAGCCAGCGCCGTCAGCGAAGTGATCGCCAGGCACCAGGCACGCAAGCTTGTGTGGATCAGGGTCATGTTTTCCAACCGGGGGTAAGTCTGGATTATCGAACGTCGGAGCGCCCGGAATGGCCGACGCAGAATCGAGCTTCACCGCTTCGCCAGAGCGCGCGCGTGCGAGCGCCCCGTTCGAGCACGGCCCGGCCCTGCCTACCGGCAGGCAAGAAGGGCTCGCATAGAATTTCAGGCATCCAAATTCCTCGACGAAAACCAGGGCCAAGCCTCGCGTTTTCTGGCTGGGAATGATCCATCACGACTCGCGGAGCAAGCGCATGTACCAGCACGTCAAGGTGCCCGAGGATGGGCAGAAGATCAGCGTCAACGCGGACTTCTCGCTCAACGTCCCGAACCACCCGATCATTCCCTACATCGAGGGCGACGGCACCGGCCTGGACATCACGCCAGTGATGATCAAGGTGGTCGACGCCGCGGTCGAGAAAGCCTACGGAGGCGAAAAGAAAATCCACTGGATGGAGATCTTTGCGGGCGAGAAGTCGACCAAGGTCTACGGCCCCGACGTGTGGCTGCCGGCAGAGACGCTGGACATTCTTCGCGAGTACGTGGTGTCGATCAAGGGCCCGCTGACCACGCCAGTGGGCGGCGGCATCCGTTCACTGAACGTGGCACTGCGCCAGGAACTGGATCTCTATGTCTGCCTGCGGCCGGTGCAGTATTTCAAGGGCGTGCCCTCGCCGCTGAAGGAGCCGGAAAAGACCAACATGGTGATCTTCCGCGAGAACTCGGAAGACATTTATGCCGGCATCGAGTACGAAGCCAGGAGCGACAAGGCCGTCAAGCTGATCAAGTTCCTGCAGGACGAACTGGGCGTCAAGAAGATCCGCTTCCCCGAGACTTCGGGCATCGGCGTGAAGCCGGTTTCCATCGAAGGCACCGAGCGCCTGGTTCGCAAGGCGATCCAGTACGCGATCGACAACGACAAGCCCAGCGTGACCATTGTTCACAAGGGCAACATCATGAAGTACACCGAAGGTGGCTTCCGTGACTGGGCCTACGCGCTGGCACAGAAGGAATTCGGCGCAGAGCTGATCGACGGTGGCCCGTGGTGCCGGCTGAAGAACCCGAAGAACGGCAAGGAAATCGTCGTCAAGGACTCGATTGCCGATGCCTTCCTGCAGCAGATCCTGTTGCGCCCTGCGGAGTATTCGGTCGTCGCCACGCTGAACCTGAATGGCGACTACATCTCCGACGCGCTGGCGGCGCAGGTGGGTGGCATCGGGATCGCACCTGGCGCCAACATGTCGGATTCGGTGGCCTGCTTCGAGGCCACGCACGGCACCGCGCCAAAGTACGCAGGCAAGGACTACGTCAACCCTGGCTCCGAAATCCTCTCGGCGGAGATGATGCTGCGCCACATGGGCTGGACTCAGGCTGCGGATCTGATCATCCGCTCGCTGGAAAAGTCGATCCTGAGCAAGAAGGTGACTTACGACTTCGCGCGCCTGATGGACGGTGCGACACAAGTGTCCTGCTCAGGCTTTGGGCAGGTCATGATCGCCAACATGTGAGTCCCGCCCGCGCCTCATCGGAGGCGGGGCGTTCTTTCCGAGCAGTCGCCCAGCAGGCTCAGTCGTCGTCCAACTGGGAGAACTGAGAGTCTTCGCCTGGCTTGGCCGGTGCAAGCAGGCCATGCCGGCGCAGCAGCGTGCGCAGCGTGTTGCGGGTGATGCCCAGTGCGCGCGCGGTGCGCACCTGGTTGGCGTCGGTGCGCGCGAACGCCGTCTTCACCAGTGTGGCTTCGACGCGCTGGAACACGTCCGACAGCCCGGCATTCAGCAAGGCCTCCAGGGCGGCTTCCAGTTGCTGCTGGCGGATGTCGGCCAGCGGCGCCTCAGCCTGCGCAGGCGCCATCGTTGCGTTCGGCGCCAGCCGGTCCACAGGCGCCAGTGCCCGGATCGCAGGTTCTTCCAGCGTTGCCGTCACGGCCGCCACCAGCTTCAGGTCGCTGACCTCGATCACGCCATGCCGGCAGACGATCAGCGCAAAGTGGATGACGTTTTCCAGCTCGCGAATGTTGCCGGGCCAGCTGTAGTCCAGCAGCGCAGCTTCGGCCTCTGCGCTCAGCACCGCATCCGCCAGCTTCAGGCGAGGGCCGTACTGGCTAACGAAATGGCGTGCCAGCGGCAGCAGATCCCCCGGACGATCCCGCAATGGCGGCAATTGCACGGTCGCGACGCTGAGTCGGTAATAAAGGTCGGCCCGGAAGCGCTGCGCCGCCACCGCGCCGCGCAGGTCGATGTTGGTGGCGGCCACCAGCCGCACGTCTACTGCCAGCGTCTTTCGCGAGCCCAGGCGCACGACCTGGCGCTCCTGCAGCACGCGCAGCAGCTTCACTTGCAGCGACAAGGGCAGGTCGCCAATTTCGTCCAGGAACAGGGTGCCGCCATGGGCGGCCTCGAACCAGCCAGCACGTGCCTGCGAAGCGCCGGTGAAAGCACCGGTTTCGTGGCCGAAGAGCTCGGCGTCGATCAGCGATTCGCTGAACGCGCCGCAGTTGACCGCAAGAAAAGGCCCGCTGCGAGCACTCATGGCATGCAGGTGACGGGCGACGAGTTCCTTGCCGGTGCCTGTCTCGCCGATCAGCAGCACCGACGCATCGCTGCGCCCGATGCGTTCGATCTGCTCAAGCAGCGCGCAAGACGCAGGGTCGTGGAAGAGCAGCGCCTTGGCGCGCACGGGGCTGGTGTCTGGCCCTTGCTCTGCGAGGGCCAGCCGCCGCGGGGAGAGCCGTTCAGTGGGTCCGGGCATGTTGCAGTGCAAAAAAAGTCAGATGAACTCCACCTTAGGCGCACAAAACGAGTGCGTCAAGACATGAAATCGAATTTGCATACGCGTGAATGTGCGGTTCAGCAACGTGTGTAACGCAAAGCTTTGCGGGATAAAAACCGGGCGGGCATCAGTTAGCCGGGCAATGTGCTGTTACGGCGACTGGCCGCCTTGTGAAGGTGGTTTGCACGACGCCAAGGACCGGGCAACGCGTGTGCCTGCCTCAGAAAGTGACAACGAAGACGCCGCCCTTTGAATGTGTCGATGAGGCGACACATCTCGTCAAATACCAGGGCCTGTGTTGTCCATACCCAAAATCAAACCTGGGTATGCGTTTGCCTGCTGTCCGCTGGTGAACGACGCCAGGGCAAAGCTGCGCCACGCCCATACCGGCAAGCCGGTATGGGACAGGGCAGGCGCCCGTCACCGGACACCTGGGAAAGCCGGCGAGCCGGACGGCCCGCCGCTCGGCTCGAGGGCTCAGCTGGCCACAGTTTGAGGCACGGGGACTTCGTCCACTGGCCGTATGTTCTGCGCCAACTGGCCTTTGGGCCCTTGCACCAATTCAAAACGGACACGTCCGCCTTGCTTCAGGGTGCGAAAGCCTTCCATCTGAATGGCCGAAAAATGCGCGAACACATCACCGCCACCCAACTCTGGTTCTATGAAGCCAAAACCCTTGGCATCGTTGAACCATTTCACGGTTCCAACCGCTTCCATTTGCAATTCCTCCTGACGCCTTTTGCAGGCTTGTGGTCGCTATTCTTGAGGCATGGCTTTGTCGATGTCAAATGGGCTGAGCGATGAGCCGAGCTCCGCCGGGGGCGTTGACGGCGGCCGATGCTGCGAAATGCGGCACGGCCCGGCGCTTTTTCACCGAATGGTCAGCGTCTTGATGCGACGACCATTGCCTAACGGCTGTGCGGTGTTGGTCATCTCGCTATACTCGATTCATGCCTGCGAAACGACCCGTTGCCCCTCTGCCATCCACGCCTTCGGTGATCAAGCCGGAAGACGGGCAGGGGGCCGTGGTGGCCGAACGAAAGGCCGCCCGCACCAAGCCGCCGCGCATGTACCAAGTGGTCTTGCTCAACGACGATTTCACACCCATGGAGTTCGTGGTGATGGTGCTGCAGGAATATTTCAGGCTTGATCTTGAGGCTGCCACCCTCATCATGTTGAAGATTCATCATGAAGGGCGTGCAGTGTGCGGCGTGTTCAGCAAGGACGTCGCCGCAACCAAGGTCGAGCTGGTGCTCGCCGCGGCACGACGCTCTGGACACCCGCTTCAATGCATTATGGAGGCCGCATGATTGCCCAAGAACTGGAAGTCAGCCTGCACATGGCGTTCGTCGAGGCACGCCAGCAGCGACACGAGTTCATCACGGTAGAGCACTTGTTGCTGGCCTTGTTGGACAACCCGTCTGCTGCTGAGGTGCTGCGAGCCTGTGCAGCCAACATCGAAGACCTGCGCAAGAGCCTGGTCGCTTTCATCCGCGAAAACACGCCCACCGTGGGCGGCACCGACGAAGTGGACACGCAACCCACGCTGGGCTTCCAGCGTGTGATCCAGCGCGCCATCATGCATGTGCAGTCCACGGGCGGCGGCAAGAAGGAAGTCACTGGCGCGAACGTGCTGGTGGCCATCTTCGGCGAGAAGGACTCGCACGCGGTCTACTACCTGCATCAACAGGGCGTGACCCGCCTGGATGTCGTGAACTTCATTGCCCACGGCATCAAGAAGTCCGACCCGCCCGAGCCTGCCAAGGGCAGCAACGAGGGCAGCGGCGGCGGCGAAGCCGAGAAGGAAGAAAGTGGCGAAGGAAAAGGCTCGCCGCTGGATCAGTTCACCACCAACCTGAACCAGCATGCCAAGGACGGCAAGATCGATCCGCTGATCGGCCGCGAGCATGAGGTCGAGCGTGTCATCCAGGTGCTGTGCCGCCGCCGCAAGAACAACCCGCTGCTGGTTGGCGAAGCCGGCGTGGGCAAGACCGCCATCGCCGAGGGTCTGGCCTGGCGCATCACGCAAGGCGAGGTGCCCGAGGTGCTGGGGGACGCCATCGTCTATTCGCTGGACATGGGCGCGCTGCTGGCCGGCACCAAGTACCGCGGCGACTTCGAGCAGCGTTTGAAGGGTGTGCTTAAGCAGCTCAAGGACAGCCCGAAGTCCATCCTGTTCATCGACGAGATCCACACGCTGATCGGCGCGGGTGCGGCCTCCGGCGGCACGCTGGACGCCAGCAACCTGCTGAAACCGGCGCTGTCCAGCGGCGCGATGAAGTGCATTGGCGCCACCACCTTCCAGGAATACCGCGGCATCTTCGAGAAAGACGCGGCGCTGAGCCGTCGCTTCCAGAAGGTCGACGTGGTCGAGCCGACGGTGGAGCAGACGGTCGAGATCCTCAAGGGCCTGAAGTCCCGCTTCGAGGAGCACCACAGCGTGAAGTACGCGGTCGGTGCACTGCAGGCCGCAGCCGAGTTGTCGGCCAAGTTCATCAATGACCGCCACCTGCCGGACAAGGCGATCGACGTGATCGACGAAGCCGGTGCGGCACAACGCATCCTGCCCAAGAGCAAGCAGAAGAAGACCATCACCCGCAACGAGGTCGAGGAAATCGTCGCGAAGATCGCGCGCATTCCGCCGGCCAGCGTTTCGAGCGATGACCGCGGCAAGCTCAAGAGCCTGGAGCGCGACCTGAAGAGCGTGGTTTTCGGCCAGGACCCTGCGGTGGACGTGCTGGCGGCTGCCATCAAGATGGCCCGCTCCGGCCTCGGCAAGTCCGACAAGCCGATTGGCTCCTTCCTGTTCAGCGGCCCCACGGGCGTGGGCAAGACCGAAGTGGCGAAGCAACTGGCCTACATCCTGGGCATCGAGCTGATCCGCTTTGACATGTCCGAGTACATGGAGCGCCATGCGGTGAGCCGGCTGATCGGTGCGCCTCCGGGCTATGTCGGTTTCGACCAGGGTGGCCTGCTGACCGAGGCCGTCACCAAGAAGCCGCATTCCGTGCTGCTGCTCGATGAAATCGAGAAAGCCCACCCGGACGTCTTCAACGTGCTGCTGCAGGTCATGGACCACGGCACGCTGACCGACAACAACGGGCGCAAGGCCGACTTCCGCAACGTGATCATCATCATGACCACGAACGCGGGCGCCGAGACCATGAACAAGGCGACCATCGGCTTCACGACCCAGCGCCAGCAAGGTGATGAGATGGGCGACATCAAACGCCTGTTCACGCCAGAGTTCCGCAACCGCTTGGACTCTATCGTCAACTTCCGCTCGCTGGACGAAGAGATCGTGATGCGTGTGGTCGACAAGTTCCTGCTGCAACTGGAGCAACAGTTGGCCGAAAAGAAGGTCGAAGTGACTTTCTCCGATGGCTTGCGCAAGCACCTGGCCAAGAAGGGCTTTGATCCGCTGATGGGCGCGCGCCCGATGCAGCGCCTGATCCAGGACACCATCCGCCGCGCGCTGGCCGACGAACTGCTGTTCGGTCGCCTGGTCGATGGTGGTCGCCTGGCGGTGGACGTGGACGAGGCTGGCGAGGTGCAGCTGGACATCCAGCCACTTGGCAAGAGTGGCGACAAGCCGCGTGCGGAAGCTGCTGCGGTCTGACGGCCGCGCATACCGGCCGGTTGAGACCGGCAGGCACATAATCAAAGGCGCCCTCGGGCGCCTTTGTCGTTGATGCGGCACTGCTTAGCGCACAGCGGCTGCCGGGTCCTGCTTGAAGTACCCGACGAACAGTTCGTGCAGCGCCGGGTGCTCCTCACGGAAGGCTTGCGGGCAGACGAAAAACGCCTCGGCGGCCACGGCGAAAAATTCTTCCGGCGCTTCCGCGCCATAGGGGTCCAGCAGCGTGGTTTCGCCCGCGTCAACGCGTTCGACGAAGCGCGCCATCTCAGGATCGAACACTGCGAGCCAGCGTTCGCGCGCGGCTTGGGCGCTTGCGGGCAAAGGCACGCCGTCGGGCTCACCCCCGCGCATGTCCAGCACGTGGGCGAACTCGTGGATCACGACGTTGTAGGCTTCTTCGGCGGACTCGCCGGCCGCTTCGACGTCCGGCCATGACAGCATCAGCGGCCCGCCAGCCATCGCTTCGCCGCTGAGCCATTCCTCGTATTCATGCACCACGCCGTCGTCGTCCATGAACTCGCGCTGGGCCATCACTTCATCCGGGTGCACGACGATGCCGACAAAACCGTCGTACATCGCCAGGCCCAGCTTCAGCACCGGCAGGCAGGCCTGGGCGGCAATCGCAACCGCCATCGCATCGTCCACCACCAGCCCTTGGGCGCCGGTGAATTCCTTTTGCGACAGGAACAGGCTGGCGAGCCCACGCAGCTCGATCAGGTCGTCCGCCGGGCGATGGCTCAGGAACGGGTAGTGCGCCAGCACCGCCTGCCACAAGGCATCGGGAATCGCGTAACGCCGCAGGGCGCGCTGCTCGCGCCAGTCGCGCAGCTTCTGCAGGAAGGCCATCGACAGATCGAGACGATTCAGGCGGGCAGGGGCCGGCGGTGCCAGCCTTGCGCGTCCCACAGCATCAGCTCGCCGCGGTCGGCGTCGCCATGGTCCAGCTCCCAGTCGCACAGCACATGGCGCTGCCAGCCAACGAACGCGTCGCTGCCAGGGCGGTGCGTGTGGCCATGCACCAGCAACTGCGAGCCGGCCTCTGCCAGCCAGCCCTGCGCCATGGCCGGGTCTATGTCCGCGTAGGTCTCGGGCTCGCGCGCTTGCGCACGACTGGCGCCTCGCATCTGCTGCGCGATCGCCATGCGCTCGGCGAACGGCCGGGCGAGCAAGGCGCTTTGCCACGCGGGCTGCCGCACCTGGGCGCGGAACTGCTGGTAGGCCTTGTCGTCCAGGCACAGCGCGTCGCCATGGCTCAGCAACACCGTCTGGCCAAAGCCGTGGAAAGCAACCGGGTCTGGCAGTTCGACGCAGCCGGTCTCGCGGAAGAAGCGCGCGCCCAGCAGGAAGTCGCGGTTGCCGCGCATCACATGGACCGGCTGCTGGCGGGCGAGGGCGGCGATGGCCGCAGCAACACCAGCCTCGTACGGCTGGTCCAGCATGTCGTCGCCCACCCAGGCTTCGAACAGGTCGCCGAGGATGAACAAGGCGTCCCCCTGCGGTTGCGCCAGCAGGCGCAGGAAGGCTCCGGTGGTGCGCGGCAGCGACTCGCTCAGGTGCAGGTCCGAGATGAAAACCGCCCGCTGGCAGGCGGGCGGCAGCTGGCGCAAGGCGCCCGGCGCCACCACGGCGCTGGGGGCCAAGGCTGCGTCAGACAATCTCGACGGCCTTTTCGATCGTCACCGCCTCGAGCGGCACGTCGTCGTGCATGCCTTTGCGACCTGTGCGAACTTTCTCGATCGCATCCACCACCTCGGTGCCAGCAACCACCTTGCCGAACACCGCATAACCCCAACCGCTGGGCGACTCGCTGCTGAAGTTCAGGAAGTCGTTGTCCTTGGTGTTGATGAAGAACTGGGCCGAGGCCGAGTGCGGCGCGTTGGTGCGTGCCATGGCCAACGTGTACTTCAGGTTCTTCAGGCCGTTGTTGGCCTCGTTCTGGATCGTTGCGTCGGTGGGCTTCTGGCTCATGTCGGCCAGCATGCCACCGCCCTGGATCATGAAGCTCTTGATCACGCGGTGGAACACGGTGCCGTCGTAGTGGCCCTTGTTCACGTAGGCCAGAAAATTGGCAACGGTGGCAGGCGCCTTGGCGTCGTCAAGTTCGATGCGCAGCACGCCGGCGGAAGTGGTCAGTTCAACAGTCTTGGTCATGGTTTCAGTTCTCCAACGTGGCTTTTTTGATCAGGATGGGTTCGTTCGGCACGTTCTCGTGTCCGCCCTTGTCGCCGACCGGCACGGCCCTGATCTTGTCGACCACGTCCATGCCGCTGACAACCTTGCCGAACACCGCATAACCGTCACGCCCGGGCTGGTAGTCCAGGCGCTGGTTGTCGACAACGTTGATGAAAAATTGCGAGGTGGCCGAGTTCGGCACACTGGTGCGCGCCATTGCAATCGTGCCGCGCAGGTTGGACAGGCCATTCTGGCTTTCCAGCTTGATCGGCGCGCGCGTCGGCTTTTCCTTCATGTCCGGCGTCATGCCGCCGCCCTGGATCATGAAGCTTTCGATCACACGGTGAAAGATGGTGCCGTTGTAGTGGCCAGCCTTCACGTATTGGATGAAGTTGTCCACGCTCTTGGGCGCCTTTTCCTTGTCGAGTTCGACGACGATGTCGCCAGCAGTGGTGCTGAGGCGGACGGTCTCTGCCAGGGCCGGCGCAATGCCTGCCACGGCCAGCGCAGCTGCCAGCGCCAGCGAGCGGGTCAAGGCGGCTGACCGGCGCGCTGCGAGGCCGGGCCGGGTGCTTGTTAAGGTCACGTAAAAGCTCCTTCGCTATACTCGCCCGATTGTACCGACCCCCTTTTTGAAGCGCCGTTCGTGGAGTGCCGTTTGTCCTCGCGGCCGGCGTGGTCCGCTCGCGGCGATGACCTTGCCCGGGCCTCGCGGCCGAACCTGCTCACGAAGCCTTGCCTTTTTCTTCGTCGATGACGCTGCGCATCTATAACACCCTGACCCGCCGGGTCGAAGACTTCTCCCCCATCGAGCCAGGCCATGTGCGCATGTACGTGTGCGGCATGACGATCTACGACCTATGCCATGTTGGCCATGCGCGGATGATGATGGCTTTCGACGTGGTCTACCGCTGGCTGATTGCCCGCGGCTACCGCGTCACCTACGTGCGCAACATCACCGACATCGAAGACAAGATCATCAAACGGGCGGTGGAGCGCGACATCAGCATCCGCCAGCTGACCGACGAGATGATTGCCGCGATGCGGGCCGACATCGGTGCCATTGGCGTCGCCTCACCTACGCACGAGCCCCGCGCCACCGATCATGTGCAAGGCATGGTCGACATGATCGGTACGCTGGAGCAAAAGGGCCTGGCCTACCGCGCCAGCACCGGCGACGTGAACTACTCGGTGCGCAAGTTCCCCGGCTACGGCAAGCTCAGCGGCAAGTCGCTGGACGACCTGCGTGCCGGCGAGCGCGTGGCGGTGGACGACGGCAAGCAGGACCCGCTGGACTTCGTGCTGTGGAAGTCTGCCAAGGCTGAAGAGCCGGCCGATGCCAAGTACGACTCGCCGTTCGGTCCCGGCCGGCCTGGCTGGCACATCGAGTGCTCCGCCATGAGCTGCGCGCTGCTGGGTGAGCGCTTCGACATTCACGGTGGCGGCATGGACCTGCAGTTCCCGCACCACGAAAACGAGATTGCGCAGAGCGAAGGCGCGCTGGGCCATCCGTTTGTCAATGTCTGGATGCACAACGGCTTCCTGAACGTCGACAACGTCAAGATGTCGAAGTCGCTCGGCAACTTCTTCACCATCCGCGATGTGCTGAAGCACTACGACGGCGAGACGCTGCGCTTCTTCATGCTGCGCACCCACTACCGCAGCCCGTTCAATTACAGCGACGCGCACCTGGACGACGCCCGCAGCGCGCTGCGCCGACTCTACACAGCGCTGGCCAGTGTGGCTGACGTGCCTGAGGTGGCGATGGACCTGGCCAATCCATCCGTGCAGGCCTTTCATGCGGCGATGGACGACGACTTCAACACGCCGGGCGCGCTGGCGGTGCTGTTCGAGCTCGCGGCCGAGCTGAACCGCAACAAGTCGACCGAAGTCGCCGGCCAGCTGAAGGCGCTTGCAGCCACGCTGGGCATCCTCCAGCAATCGCCCGCCACCTTCCTGCAAGCCGGCAGCCTGCTGGACGACGCGACGATCCAGTTGCGCATCGAAGAGCGCCAGACCGCCAAGCAGGCCAAGGACTTCGCCCGCGCCGACCAGATCCGCCAGGAACTGCTGGCCGCCGGCATCCTGCTGAAGGATTCGCCGCAAGGCACCACTTGGGTGAAGGCCTGACGTGCCGCATGCATCGAACCCGGGCGTGACGCCCGAGTACTGGGACGAAGCCTGCCGCCACCTGGCCAAGCGTGACCGCGTGATGAAGAAGCTGATCCCGCAGTTCGGCGAGGCCCGCCTTGAGAGCCGCGGAGATGCCTTCACCACGCTGGCGCGCTCCATCGTTGGCCAGCAGATCTCGGTCAAGGCCGCGCAGTCGGTATGGGAAAAGTTCGCCGGTGCCGTGGGTGGCCCGTCTCATGCTTTGGTTCCCGCGGATGTGCTGTCGCTGGAAGTCCCGGAATTGCGGGCTGTCGGTCTGTCGGCGCGCAAGGCAGAATACCTGAGGGATTTGGCGCGCCATTTCGAAGAGGGCAGCGTGCATGTGCCGCTCTGGCGGCAGATGGACGACGAGGCCATCATCGAGGAATTGGTCGCCATTCGTGGCATTGGCCGCTGGACGGCCGAAATGTTCCTGATCTTTTACCTGATGCGACCCAATGTGCTGCCGCTGGACGACGAGGGCCTGATGAAAGGCATCAGTTCCTGCTATTTCAGCGGTGAGCCGGTTTCGCGAGCTGAAGCCCGCGAACTGGGCGAGGGCTGGGCCCCCTACCGGTCGGTGGCGACCTGGTACCTGTGGCGAAGCCTGGATCCGCTGCCGGTCGACTACTGACAGCCACCGACACGCATCGTTCCCCCGATCTCTTTTTCCCCGCTAAGAAGGAACCCGAGCATGAGCAAGCGACACTTTCTGGAGTTCGAGCAACCGATCGCCGAACTCGACGCCAAGATCGAAGAGCTGCGCTACGTTCAGAACGAATCCGCGGTGGACATCTCCGAGGAGATCGATCGGCTGGACAAGAAGAGCCTGCAGCTGACCAAGGACATCTACACCCAGCTGTCGCCCTGGCAGGTCACGCAGATCGCGCGTCACCCCCAGCGCCCGTACACGCTGGACTACGTCAACGAAATCTTCACCGACTTCCAGGAAATGCACGGCGACCGTGCATTTGCAGATGACCTGTCCATCGTCGGCGGCCTGGCCCGCTTCAATGGCCAGGCCTGCATGGTCGTGGGCCAGCAGAAGGGCCGCGACACCAAGGAGCGCGCCGCGCGCAACTTCGGCATGCCGCGCCCCGAGGGCTACCGCAAGGCGCTGCGGCTGATGAAGCTGGCCGAGAAGTTCGGGCTGCCGGTGTTCACCTTTGTCGACACCCCTGGCGCCTATCCCGGCATTGGCGCCGAGGAGCGTGGCCAGTCCGAAGCCATCGGCCGCAACATCTTCGAGATGGCGCAGCTGGAAGTACCCATCATCACCACCATCATCGGCGAAGGCGGCTCCGGCGGCGCGCTGGCGATCAGTGTGGGCGACCAGGTCATGATGCTGCAGTTCTCGGTCTACTCGGTGATCTCGCCGGAAGGCTGCGCGTCCATCCTGTGGAAGACCTCCGAGCGCGCGTCTGACGCTGCCGAAGCACTGGGCATCACCGCGCACCGCCTGAAGGCCCTGGGCCTGGTGGACAAGATCATCAGCGAGCCGGTTGGCGGCGCCCACCGCGACCTGAAGCAGATGGCCTCGCAGCTCAAGCGCGGCCTGGTCGACTCGCTGCGTCAGGTGGCCGACCTGTCGACCGAAGCACTGCTGGAGCGCCGCTACCAGCGCCTGAAGTCCTACGGTCGCTTCACCGATACCACCGCGCGCTGAGCGCGCTGACGGAAAGGCTGGCCGGCATGGCGGCGCGGCCGCCGAGGCCGGCTTCAATTTCGACGCTGCCCGTGGTGGCGGTCGCCACCAGTGGCGGGCGCGACTCCACCGCCTTGCTGCACGCGACCTTGCGGCAGGCAGCCGGCAGCGGCCTGCAGGTGCTGGCCCTGCATGTGCACCATGGGCTGATGCCTCAGGCGGACGCCTGGCTCGCCCATCTCGCGGCGCAATGCCAGCGCTGGCGCAGCCGCCATCCCCATCTTCGTTTTGACGCCGCCCGGCTGAGTGGCTCGCCTTCGCCCGGGCAAAGCATCGAAGCCTGGGCCCGGCGAGAGCGCTATGAGGCGCTGGCCCGCATGGCTAAGGCGCATGGCGCAGGCCTGGTACTGCTGGCCCATCACCGGCGCGACCAGGCAGAAACCGTGTTGCTGCAAGCCATGCGCGGCACGGGGCCTGCTGGCTTGTCGGCCATGCCCGACCTGATTGAACGCGAAGGCATCGTCTGGGCTCGCCCGTGGCTGCAACAGCCGGCGCAGGCCATCGAAGACTATGTGCGGCGCCATCGGCTGCGGCACATCGAGGACAGCAGCAACCACGACACCCGCTTCGACCGCAATCGCTTGCGGCATCAGGTGTTGCCGGCGCTGAACCAGGCGTTTCCGCAGGCCGAGCAGCAGCTGCAGCGCTTGGCCGAGCAAGCCCAGGCCGCCGCAGCGCTGATCCACGAGGTGGCTGCGCAAGATCTGGCGGCAATGGGCGCGAGCCAGGCCGGGATGCCGATGCAGGCTTGGCTGTGTCTCTCGCCGGTCCGCCGGCGATTTTCACTGCAGGCCTGGTTGCAGCATCGTCAGGCCGATGTGCCGGACAGCCTGGTGGCGCGTCTGCTGGCGGAACTGCCGCGCGCCAGGCAGGGCAGGTGGCCGCTGGGACCCGATTCGGAATTGAGGCTTTACCGCGGCGTGCTGCAGCCGCTCAGCTTGCCGCTCAACAGGGTCGTCGAGGCCGCATCGCTGCAATTGCCCCAGGTGGTCGAGCCTGGCGAGTGGCACGCACCGGCTTGGCAAGGCCGCCTCAGGCTCAGCGCCGCCAGCGAAGGCGGCGTTCCGCTCGCCTTGCTGGCCGGCGCATGCCTCGCGGCGCGAACCGGCGGCGAGCAATTCCAGCGGGCACCGCGTAGCACGCTGCGTTCGCTGAAAAAACAGTTCCAGGCTGCGGCGGTGCCGGCCTGGGCGCGGCAGGCGCCGCTGCTGTACGGGGCGGGCGGTCAGCTTTTGTTCGTGCCGGGATTGGGTGTGGACGCCAGGGCGTTGGCTGCGCCGGGTGAGCCGCAGCTGCGGCCCGAATGGCTGGCCGAGCCGGCAGAGCCCACGTAAACGACAGCGCGGCAAGCCAGGCTTCGCCATTTGCCAAGCAAGCCTCTGCCCGGGAATTCGACAGATGGCAACCGCTAGAATGTAGGGTTTCGCGTGGCCATGCCGGTCACCGTCCACCGCATGCGCAGCCAAGCCTTCGCGGCGGCTTGTTCAGCTACTTTGGCATCCTCACATGGCTTTGATCGTTCACAAGTACGGTGGCACATCAATGGGTTCGACGGAGCGCATTCGCAACGTCGCCAAACGCGTTGCCAAATGGGCCCGCGCCGGGCACCAGATGGTGGTCGTGCCCTCGGCCATGAGCGGCGAAACCAATCGCCTGCTGGGACTGGCCAAGGAGTTGTCGCCCGCCCAGCAAACGCCCGCCATGCTGCGCGAGCTGGACATGATTGCCTGCACCGGTGAACAGGTCTCGGTGGGCCTGCTGTCGCTGGCACTGCAAGCCGAAGGCATGGACGCGATCAGCTACAACGGCTGGCAGGTGCCGGTGAAGACCGATTCGTCCTACACCAAGGCCCGCATCCAGAGCATCGACGATGCACGAGTGCGTGCCGACCTGGCCGCCGGCAAGGTGGTCGTCATCACCGGCTTCCAGGGCATCGACGAAGACCACAACGTCACGACGCTGGGCCGCGGCGGCTCTGACACTTCCGCCGTCGCCATCGCCGCCGCGCTGAAGGCGGCCGAATGCCTGATCTACACCGACGTCGATGGTGTCTACACCACCGACCCCCGTGTGGTGCCCGAAGCGCGCCGGCTGCACACCGTGAGCTTCGAGGAAATGCTGGAAATGGCGAGCCTGGGCTCCAAGGTGCTGCAGATCCGCTCAGTGGAATTCGCTGGCAAGTACCGCGTGCCGCTGCGCGTGCTGTCCAGCTTCACGCCCTGGGACATCAACATTGACGAAGAAGCCAAGTCGGGCACCCTGATCACTTTCGAGGAAGACGAAAAGATGGAACAAGCCGTTGTATCGGGCATCGCCTTCAACCGCGATGAAGCCAAGGTCACCGTGATGGGCGTGCCTGACAAGCCTGGCATCGCGTACCAGATCCTCGGCGACGTCGCCGAGGCCAACATTGATGTGGACGTGATCATCCAGAACGTCTCGCACGACGGCAAGACCGACTTCTCGTTCACCGTGCACCGCAATGATTTCCAGCGCACGATGGACCTGTTGAAGAACAAGGTCGCACCGGCCACCGGTGCCGCCACCGTGCTGGGCGACCCGAAGATCTGCAAGGTCTCCATCGTCGGCATCGGCATGCGCAGCCACGTGGGCGTGGCCAGCAAGATGTTCCGCACGCTGAGCGAAGAGGGCATCAACATCCAGATGATCACGACCAGCGAAATCAAGACTTCCGTCGTGATCGACGAGAAGTACATGGAGCTGGCGGTGCGCGCGCTGCACAAGGCCTTCGATCTCGACGCAGACAATTCTCCGGTCGCCGAGAACATGAGCTGAACTGGTGCCCCCGAACCTGCCGCTCTGCGGCAGGCCCCTCGAGGGGGTAAAGAAAACTTGGGAGCGGCCCGGCGTTTTCTTTAGAAACCACTGTTTTTGTGGCTAGAATGCGAGCTTAGGTTGGAGACGTGACCGAGTGGCCGAAGGTGCTCCCCTGCTAAGGGAGTATGGGGCTTAAAACTCCATCAAGGGTTCGAATCCCTTCGTCTCCGCCAACCTACGAGAGTAAAAACGGGTCCTTCGGGACCCGTTTTTCATTTCCGCGTCGAGTTTCATCGGCCGGCGGATTGAAGTACCTTTTCGAGTACCGCTCACGGTTTGCACCGGCTGCCGGCAGGGACGTTCAGTCCGCCGACAACACCACACGCCGCTTCAGGCTAACCTGCGCCTCCCCACTTCAAGGACAGGACAAGCCCCATGAGCAGCACGCTTCGAAGCATTCCCCTGCAACGCATCGACGGCACGCCGACCACGCTGGGCGAATATGCCGGCCAGGTGCTGCTGATCGTCAACGTGGCTTCCCAATGCGGCCTCACGCCGCAGTACAAGGGGCTGGAAGCGCTGTTCGAGCAGCACAAGGCGCAGGGCCTGCAGGTACTGGGTTTCCCGTCCAATGATTTCGGCGCCCAGGAACCGGGCACCGAAGCCGAGATCGCCTCCTTCTGCGACCTGAACTATGGCGTGAGCTTTCCGCTGTTCAGCAAGCTGCAGGTCAACAGCGCGCCGCGCCACCCGCTGTATGCCGCGCTCATCGAAGCCCAGCCAACGGCCCAGCCCTCGGGCGACGACAAGCTGACGACCGCGCTGACCAAGTACAACATGCGGCCCAAGGCGCCGACCGACGTGCTGTGGAACTTCGAGAAGTTCCTGATCGGCCGCGACGGCCAGGTCCTGGCCCGCTTTGCACCGGACGTGGCGCCGGACCATCCGGCGCTGATCGCCGCGATCGACGCCGCACTGGCGGCCTGAGCCCAACGCTCCACCGGGTTTCAGGCCGCTGCGCGCTATGCTGGCGCCATGGCGCTTGAAACCCTTGAAATGCAATCTGGCGACTTCCCCGTTGCCAGCATCATCGTGCTGCACGGCCTCGGTGCCGATGGCAACGACTTCGTCCCGATCGCGCAGGAACTCGACCTGTCCGTGGTCGGCCCGGTCCGCTTCGTGTTCCCGCATGCGCCGGTGATCCCTGTCACCTGGAACAACGGCATGCGCATGCGGGCCTGGTACGACATCCATGGCAGCGACCTGGTGCGGCGCGAAGACGAAGCCGGACTGCGTGCCTCTTTGTTGTCGGTGCAAGCTTTGGTGGACCGCGAAATCGAACGCGGCATCCCGGCGAACCGCATCGTGCTGATGGGCTTTTCGCAGGGCTGCGCAATGAGCCTGCTGACGGGCCTGCGCGCACCGAAGCGACTGGCCGGCATCGTCGGCCTGTCCGGCTACCTGCCCTTGTCAGACACGACCGCCTCCGAGCGCAGCAGCGCCAATGCCGACGTGCCGGTGTTCCTCGCGCACGGCCAGTACGACCCCGTCGTGCCGCTGGCGCGCGGGCAGGCGGCGCACGACACGCTGCAGTCGCTGGGCTACCCGGTCGAGTGGCACACCTACCCGATGGAACACTCGGTCTGCGGCCCGGAGATCGAAGACCTGAACCGCTGGCTGCTGAAAGTGCTGGCCTGAGCGGCTCAGATTGCCTCAGATTGCTTCAGCGCCGCCGATTGATCGGCGGGCCCAGCGTCAGCGTGGTGCCAGGTGGTGCCCAGCCCAGCGATGGGCTGTCGGCACAACCCAGGTATTGCTGCACGGCGTGCAGTGCCGTGCCGACCGCGTCGACCGCCTGGCGCAGCTCAGGCACCGAAACGCCGAGACGGCTAGCCCAGTAGTCGGCTTGCGCCGGATCGTGCGCACTCAGGTGCACCGGGTTCTTCAGGTCTTGCTCGTAAAAGGCGACGGGCATTGCAGTCTCCTGTCCCAACAAAGGGTGGCTTGTGTGGCGCCGAAACTGCTGGCGTGCGAAGTTTCAAAGCATTGCAGAAACGGCAATCGGCATGCCGGAAAACGCCGGCCCCGACTGCTTGGGCCGCTCTCTGCGCATGGCGGCAGCCAGTAGCGTAGCCACACCCTGGCGTGCTGCAAGTAGGCGAAGACCGACAGCACTTTGCGCGTTTGCCCCGCGGCCATTGATCGCCGCCACCCTTAGCGTGTTTGCTGCATCACAGCATTTGCGGACACAGCTCAAAGGGAGGAGCGTTCATGGGTCTCGAAACACGCAGCGCGCAACAGCGCGCGGCTCCACGTTTGCTGGGCGGCTCGCTGGCCGTCTGGCGCGGCCGGCCATCGCCCCTGGGCGCAAGCTGGGACGGCGCGGGTGTCAATTTCGCGCTCTACTCGCAGCATGCCTCGCGGGTCGAGTTGTGCCTGTTCGACCCCAAGGGCCGGCGCGAGATTGGCAGGGTGGAACTCACCGAACGCACCGACCATGTCTGGCATGGCTACCTGCCGGCAGCGCGCCCCGGCCTGCTTTACGGCTACCGCGTGCACGGCCCATATGCGCCCGCCAAGGGCCACCGCTTCAACCCGAACAAGCTGCTGCTGGACCCGTATGCCAAGCGCATTGCCGGCGAACTCGCCTGGTCGGACGCGCAATTCGGCTACCGCCTGGGCAGCCGCCGCGAAGACATGGCCATGGACACCCGCGACAGCGCCGGCGGCATGCCCAAGAGCATGGTCATCGACGATGCCTTCACCTGGGGCCATGACAAACCGCCACGCGTGCCGTGGAGCGACACGGTGATCTACGAGGCCCATGTGAAGGGCCTGACCATGCGCCATCCTGGCGTGCCGGAACAGCTGCGCGGCACCTACGCCGGACTGGCCTGCCCGGCGGTGGTCGAACACCTGAAGGCCCTGGGCGTGACCAGTTTGGAGCTGATGCCGGTGCACACCTTCGTCGACGACAGGCACCTGGTCGAGCGGGGCTTGCGCAACTACTGGGGCTACAACTCGATCGGCTTCTTCGCGCCAGACTCGCGCTACAGCGCCAGCGGCGAAATCGGCGAGTTCAAGTCGATGGTGCGCACGCTGCACGATGCAGGCATCGAGGTCATCCTGGACGTGGTCTTCAACCACACCGCCGAAGGCAACCACCAGGGCCCGATGTTCAGCTTCAAGGGCATCGACAACGCCAGCTACTACCGGCTGATGCAGGGCGACGAGCGGCACTACATGGACACCACCGGCTGCGGCAATACGCTGGACAGTGGCAGCACCGCCGCGCTGCGCCTCATCATGGACAGCCTGCGCTACTGGATCACCGAGATGCACGTGGACGGCTTCCGCTTCGACCTGGCCAGCGCGCTGGGTCGTGAACCGCATGGCTTCGACACCCGCAGCAGCTTCTTCGCCGTCATCCGCCAGGACCCGGTGATCTCTGGCGTGAAGCTCATTGCCGAGCCCTGGGACGTGGGCGACGGGGGCTACCAGGTCGGCGGTTTCCCCACTGGCTGGACCGAATGGAACGGCAAGTACCGCGACGTGATCCGCGCATACTGGAAAGGCGAGGGCGGTGTGATTGGTGAGCTGGCCTACCGGCTCAGCGGCTCCAGCGACCTGTATGCCGCCGGCGGCCGTGGCCCCAGCGCCAGCGTCAACTTCGTGACCGCACACGACGGCTTCACACTGCACGACCTGGTCAGCTACAACGACAAGCACAACGAGGCCAACGGCGAGGACAACCGCGACGGCGACTCCAACAACCACAGCTGGAACTGCGGCGCCGAGGGCCCGACCGACGACCCTGCCGTGCTGCAGCTGCGCGAGCAGCAGAAGCGCAACCTGCTGGCCACGCTGTTCTTTTCGCAAGGCGTGCCCATGCTGTGCGCAGGCGACGAAATGGGCCGCACCCAGCATGGCAACAACAACGCCTACTGCCAGGACAACGAAGTCTCCTGGCTGGACTGGGAACTGGACGGCCCAGGAGAGGCCCTGCTGGCCTTCACCCAACGTCTGGCGGCATTGCGCAGCGCGCATCCGTTGTTTCGCCGACGCACTTTCTTCCGCGGCATCGAGCTGGAGGAAGACGGGGCCAAGGACATGCAGTGGCTGCGGCCGGACGGGCTGGAAATGACCCACGCACAATGGGCCGAATCGCATGCACGTTGCCTGGGCGTGCGCCTCTCCGGCCGCGGGTTGGCAGAATCCGACGAAAAGGGCCGGCCCATCAACGACGACGACCTGGTGCTGCTGTTCAACGCCCACCACGAACGCATCGACTTTCAGCTGCCGCCATGCGACCCGCCCGGCTGGGAGGTGCTGATCGACACCTTCGAAGCAGATGGATTGCCCGCCGATGCGGTGCCGCGCAACGGCGGCGGCAGCTACCCGCTGCAGGGCCGCACCATGGTGCTGCTTCGCCACCAGGAGCGGGCGCAGGCCCTCAACGCCTGACCCACCTCGGCACGCCGGCCTACCTCCCCAACAAGCTCGCAGAGGCAGTCTCCTGCGGTTCGGCAATCACCGCTCCAGAACCTTGTCGGCAGCCTGTCGGCCGGCATGAGCAGGAACTGGTTTGTGTTTCCTTGCTTCATGTCACGATCCGGTCATCGACTTCGCCGCACAATAGGCACCACTGAGACGACAAACCGACTGCAGCACTGGGCAGAGACCGGAACCCGTTACCGGCGTCGAAGTACCCGTTGCACCACCGAAGTTGGTGTGAACGGAAGTCTGGGGTCACCTTTGGGTGGCCCTTTGCTTTTGTGGCGCCACATGCGTCACAGGCCAATGGGCACAGCCCGGCCTGTCTCTTTCGGGGTGGTACCAGGCCGGGCATGACGCAAGGCCGAGTTTCTCGGTAAGCTAGGCCGTTGAACGGATGGCTGCCGCTGTCCGCAGCCCGGAGAGAGCCCATGCCTGTAGAGACCGCGCACCCGTTTGCCGAGACCCTGGACGAGTTTGAAACCGCATCGGGCCGCAAAGGCCTGTTCTATTCGCTGCCGAAACTGACCGAAAAGTTTCCCGGCGTGAAGCGCCTGCCGGTGTCGCTGCGCATCGTGCTCGAAGCGGTGCTGCGCCACTGCGACAACAAGCGTGTCGCCCCTGAGCATGTGAAGCAGTTGGCCACCTGGCAGCCGCATGCGCCGCGCA
Source organism: Ideonella azotifigens (assembly GCF_006519715.1). Classification (GTDB taxonomy): domain Bacteria; phylum Pseudomonadota; class Gammaproteobacteria; order Burkholderiales; family Burkholderiaceae_C; genus Ideonella; species Ideonella azotifigens. Next base: position 11,082 of record NZ_VIDT01000008.1, on the reverse strand, counting down.
ACGAAGAGATCCCGTTTGTCGTCGCCCGCGTGGTGCTGCAGGACTTCACCGGCGTGCCGTTGCTGGCCGACCTGGGCGCGATGCGCAACGCCGCGGCCAAGCTCGGCCGCGACCCGAAGCTGATCGAGCCGCTGGTGCCGGTGGACCTGGTGGTCGATCACTCGGTGATGATCGACTACTTCGGTAGCAAGAAATCGCTGGACCTGAACATGCAGCTGGAGTTCCAGCGCAACCGCGAACGCTACGAGTTCATGAAGTGGGGCATGCAGGCCTTCGACACCTTCGGCGTCGTGCCGCCTGGCTTCGGCATCGTGCACCAGGTGAACCTGGAGTACCTGGCGCGTGGCGTGCACAAGACCGGCAAGAAGGGCGCGCAGGTCTACTACCCCGACACCCTGGTCGGTACCGACAGCCACACCACGATGATCAACGGCATCGGCGTGGTCGGCTGGGGCGTGGGTGGCATCGAGGCCGAGGCCGGCATGCTGGGCCAGCCGGTGTATTTCCTGACGCCCGACGTGGTCGGCTTCGAGCTCAGCGGCGAACTGCGCGAAGGCGTGACGGCCACCGACCTGGTGCTGACCATCACCGAAATCCTGCGCAAGCAGAAGGTGGTGGGGAAGTTCGTCGAGTTCTTCGGCGAAGGCACGGCCAGCCTCAGCGTGCCGGACCGCGCCACCATCGGCAACATGGCGCCCGAATACGGCGCCACCATGGGCTTCTTCCCGGTCGACGAGCGCACGCTGGACTACTTCCGCGGCACCGGCCGCAAGAAGAGCGAGATCGAGGCATTGGAGGCCTACTTCAAGGCGCAGGAGCTGTTCGGCGTTTCGCGCGCAGGCGACATCGACTACTCAGCCGTTGTGAAGCTCGACCTCGGCAGTGTCGTGCCATCGCTGGCCGGTCCGAAGCGGCCGCAGGACCGCATCGAGATCACGAACCTCTCGAGCAAGTTCACCGAGCTGTTCAGCGACCCGAACCCTGCGGTGGGTTTCAACCAGCCGGCGGAGAAGCTGGCCAAGGCCTTCACCACTTCGGACGAACAGCTGCAGATCCACAACGGCGACGTGCTGATCGCCGCCATCACCTCCTGCACCAACACCTCCAACCCCAGCGTGATGCTGGCGGCAGGCCTGCTGGCCAAGAAGGCGGTGGAGGCCGGGTTGAAGGTGGCGCCGCACATCAAGACCTCGCTGGCACCCGGCTCGCGCATCGTCACCGAATACCTCACCCGCGCCGGCCTGCTGCCCTACCTGGAAAAGCTGGGCTTCAACCTGGCTGCCTACGGCTGCACCACCTGCATCGGCAACGCCGGCGACCTCACGCCGCAGCTCAACGAGGTCATCATGACCAACGAGCTGGTGTGCGCGGCCGTGCTCTCGGGCAACCGCAACTTCGAAGCCCGCATCCACCCCAACATCAAGGCCAACTTCCTGGCCTCGCCGCCGCTGGTCGTCGCCTACGCGATTGCCGGCAACGTCACGGTGGACCTGATGACCCAGCCGCTGGGCATGGGCAAGAAGGGCAGGCCGGTATACCTGGGCGACGTGTGGCCCAGCAGCAGCGAAGTGCAGGCGCTGATGAATTACGCGATGGACCCTTCGGCCTTCCGCGACAACTATGCGCAGATCGCCGACAAGCCGGGCAAGCTTTGGGAGCGCATCCAGGGCGTCTCGGGCCAGGTCTACCAGTGGCCCGAGAGCAGCTACATCGCCCAGCCGCCGTTCTTCGAGCATTTCGAGCCCAAGCCGGCGTTCACCGCGGCCGGCGTGCAAGGCGCGAAGATCATGGCCTTGTTCGGCGACTCGATCACCACCGACCACATCTCGCCGGCCGGCTCGATCAAGCCTTCGTCACCCGCAGGCCAGTACCTGCAGGGCCGCGGCATCCAGCCAGTGGACTTCAACAGCTACGGCTCGCGCCGCGGCCACCATGAAGTGATGATGCGCGGCACCTTCGCCAACGTGCGCATCAAGAACCTGATGATCCCGGCCAAGCCGGACGGCAGCCGCGAAGAGGGCGGCTGGACGCTGCTGCAGCTGCCAGGCGCAGCACAAGGCTCGAAGGTCTTCATCTACGACGCCGCGATGCAGTACATCGCCGCGAAGGTGCCCACCGTGATCTTCGCTGGCGAGGAATACGGCACCGGCTCCAGCCGCGACTGGGCCGCCAAGGGCACGCAGTTGCTGGGCATCAAGGCCGTGATCGCGCGAAGCTTCGAGCGCATCCACCGCTCCAACCTGGTCGGCATGGGCGTGCTGCCGCTGCAGTTCAAAGGCACCGACAGCTGGGGCAACCTGGGCCTGGTCGGCGACGAGACCATAGCCATCGTGATCGACGGCGAACTCTCGCCGCAGCGCGACGTGATCCTGCGCATCACCAAGGCCGACGGCAGCATCGAGGACCTGTTGCTGACGCTGCGCATCGACACGCCCATCGAGGTCGACTACTACCGCCACGGCGGCATCCTGCCGTATGTGCTGCGGCAGTTGATCAAGGCCTGAAGCCGGACGACCGGCGCCTCATCGGCGTCGGTCGTCCCTGCATCACATTCAGGCTGGCAGCGGCCGGTTCGTTGGCAACACGAGCCGGCCTTCGTCATCGCCCGGCACGTGGCCGATGCCGCCCGCCGCCCAGACCTCGCCAGCCGTGACAATGCGTTCGCGCTGCGTGGACACGAAGTTCCACCAGATCAGCCGGTGGCCGTCCAGCGGCGCGCCGCCGATCACCATGACGCGCTGCGCCTGGCCGGTCGTGCCGGCCAGCTTCACCGGCTGGCCGGCGGGCAACACGGCCAACGTGCGCGGTTCGACCGTTTGGCCATCCAGCAACAGCGGCTCGGAAACCGGGTAGACCGCACGTTCCTCCGCGAGCGCTGGCAGTGTGAATTCGACGCCGGGCGCCAGTTGCAGGTCCAGGTAAAGCGTTTCGCTCAAGGTCTGCACCGGCGATTCAAAGCCCAGCGCCTTGCCGATCAACACCCGCAGCTTGTGGCCGCCGGGCAGCGTGTGCTCGGGCAGTTCCGAAGCGGCTGTGTGCGAAAACGCTGGCTCGCTTTCTTCGTGCGCCGCCGGCAGCGCGGCCCACAACTGCAGGCCGTGGTTCATGTAGGTCGCCTGCGCCAGGTCTTCCGGGCGGCGCTCGGAATGCACGATGCCGCGGCCGGCGCTCATCCAGTTGATCGCACCCGGCTCGATGCGTTGCACCGAGCCAATGCTGTCGCGGTGCATCATCGCCCCCTCGAACAGGTAGGTCACTGTGGCCAGGCCGATGTGCGGATGCGGCCCCACGTCATGCCGGCTCTCGGGCACCACCTGCACCGGACCGAAGTGGTCAAAGAACAGGAACGGGCCGACGGCTTGGCGCTTGGCCGAAGGCAGCAGGCGGCTGACGGTGAAACCGCCACCCAGGTCCTTGGTGTGACCCGTGAGCAGCAGGGGCGAGGAGTGGGGCGCTTCGTGGGGCGTGGCAGGGCTTTGCATCGCCCGATTTTGCTGCGCCGCCGCCCGAAACACCATCTCCCGGAAGGGTCAGGACGGCTTTGCGGGCCTACAGCCGCGGAATGGCCAGCACGCCCGCCTGGTGGAACTCCACCGTGCCGAACAGACCACCGCCGATCTTGCCCTTGATCAGGTACGGCACTTCCTTCTGGCCGCCCTTGTCGCGGACGAGTTCGCTGGCCTGGCGCAGCAGCGCCACGGTGGAGACTGTGAGCGGCAGCGTGACGACGGTTTCACCAAAGCGCGGCAGCGTGCCCTTGTCGTTGCTCACGCCACTGGCCAGCGGCTTGCCGTTCAGTTCCATGTCCACGGCCAGGCCGTCGTAGTCCAGCGAGATGTCGTTCGGGTTCTGCACCCGCAGCTTCACCACGAAGCGCGCTTCCAGCCCATGCACACCCAGGCTCTCTACGCTGGCCACCGTCACCTTGATCTTCTCCAGCTTGCCCATGCCGGCGCAGCCGCTCAGCAGTGTTGCCGCGGCCAGTGCCGAGGCGGCGAAACCGGCGAGGAGACTGCGGCGGGAGGAGGGCGACGAGAGGGGAAGCATCGACTGCATGGCGGACCTTGGTGCGGAACAAACGATGCTAACGCGCGCGGGCTCGTCGGCGTTCACCTGGGCCTGGTGTCTTCAGGACGGTGCCATCACCATGGCCTGATCCCCATCGTCATGTGCGGCCAGGTCTGCACCGGCGGCTTCCCAGGCGTTGATGCCGCCGATCAGCGGCCGGGCGCGGGTGTGGCCATGGCTGCTCAGCGTGCGTGCGCCGAGCGCGGCGGACACGTCGTTCGGGCAGTTGCAATACAGCACGATGTCGCGGTCGCGCGGCAGGCGTGGTGCGTGTTCGGCCAGGTCCGGCAGCGCAATGCGCATGGCACCCGGGATGCGTCGGCGGTCTGCCGCCTGGCTGCCGGCCGAGCGCACGTCCACGATCAGCGGTGGCTGCTCCTGCGCCATCAGTTCCAGCAACTCTTCGACGCTGATGCGCGGCATGTCCAGGTTCAACAGGAAGCGGCGGCGGCGCCAGTAGCGCAGCGCCACCGCGGCGGCCAGCAGCACCGCCAGCAAACCCAGCGCGTACATGCCGGTGTTGGCCAGCACACCGAGGATCTGCTCGATCTGGCTGCTGAAGACCCGACCAATGCCGAAGAACAGCCCCGTCCACAACAGCCCGGCCAGCGCGTCGTAAGCCAGGAAGCGGCGCCAGGACATGTGCAGCGCGCCAGCCATGGGTGCTGCCACCACCGAGATGCCCGGCACGAATTTGGCGGCCACCAGCGAAGCGCCGCCCCAACGCGTGATCAGCGATTCGCTCTGGCGCACGCAGGAGTCAGGCGACAGCGAGATGCGGCACAGCAGCCGCATCACGCGGTGGCCAAAACGCTGGCCGCCCCAGAACCACACCGCATCGCCCGCCAAGTTGGCCAGCAGCGAGGCCATCACCGTGCCGCTGCTGGAGAGGAGCCCGCCCGCCGATAGGCCGCCCGCCACCACCAGCAGCGGCGCCGCCGGAAAAGGCGCACCGGCACGCGCGGCCAGCGTGACCAGGAACACCAGCAATACGCCGTGTTGCAACAGCAGGGCGATCAGGTCTTTCACGGGGGGACTCACACAGGAACAGCGGGGAAGGGAAGCGACAGCCTTGATTGGAACAGCAAGCCTCAAGCCGCAGCGGCATCAAGGCCATCGACCAGGCGCTGCGCCAGCCGCGGTTCGCGCAGCTTTTCCAGCCACCAGTTCAGGGCCCGGCCCTGCGCCTCGCCGCGCCAGCCAAGGTACAGCAGGTTCGGGTCACGCGGCTGCGCCACCTGTTTCTCGACCAGCAAGCCCCGCGCCAGCAAGGAAGCCACGCGTTGCCGAGGCAGCCAGCCCACGCCCAGGCCTTCGCACTGCGCGCGGATCTTGGCCCGCATCGACGGTACCGCCAGCGTTGGCTGGCCGCCCAGCACGCCATAGCTGCGGCCGACCGACTGGCGCGAGCTGTCGCCGACGACGACCGAGCGGTGTGCCGTCACCTCCGCCGGGTCCAGCGGCTCTGCTGCCTGAGCCAGCGCATGGCGCGGCGAGACTGCGAACACCCAGGCCATGCTGCCCAGCTCCGCCCACTGCAGCCCGGCAATGACCGGTGGCTCATTGGTCGCGCCAATCACCAGGTCGGCCCGGCCCTCGCGCAGCGCCTCCCAGGTGCCGCCCAGCACCTCGTGCGTGATGCGCAACGACACGCCCGAAGCCAGCGCGTCGAAATCGCGGATCACCGGCAGCAGCGTTTCGAATTCCAGCAACTCGTCGGTGACGATCCAAAGCCGGTCTTCCCAGCCGCCGGCCACCTGCTTGACGCGACGTGTCAGCCTGGAAACGTCTTCTCGGATGCGCCCGGCCTCCTGCACCAGCAACTGGCCGGCAGGCGTGAGCTGCAGCCGGTAGCGGCGCCGGTCGAACAGCAGCGCGTCGAAGCGGTTTTCCAGCTGCCGCGCCGCGTGCGAGACGGTCGACGGCGCCTTGCCCAGCTTGGCGGCGGCGCGCGTCAGGCTGCCGGTGGCCTTGATGGCTTCCAGCAGCGCCAGTTCGTCCTCCGACAACATGTGCAACTCCTTCGAACGTTTGCGTCGAAGCGATGGTACGGCAGCGGCCCCTGAAAAACAGACCATGACGGCACGGCATCCCGCCGAGCAACCCAAACAGGAGCTTCACCATGACCCGTTTCACCAACAGCACCGTCCTCGTCACCGGCGGCACCAGCGGCATCGGCTTCGCCACCGCCCAGGCATTTGCCAACGAAGGTGCCCGCGTCATCGTCACCGGCCGCGACCAGGCGCTGATCGACCAGGCCCTTGCGCAACTCGGCGCTACCGCTCAAGGCCTGCGCAGCGATGCTGCCAACCTGGCGGACGCGAAGGCGCTGGCTCGCACCTTGGCCGAACAACATGTTCGATTGGACGCCATCTTCATCAACGCTGGCACCGCCCAGTTCGCCAGCCTGGCGGACGCTGACGAAGGCCTGTGGGATCGCATCTTCAACGCCAACGTGAAGGGCGCCTTCTTCCAGATCCAGGCGCTGGTGCCGCTGCTGAACCCGGGCGCGTCCATCGTGCTGAACGGTTCGATCAACGCCCACATCGGCATGCCGAACTCATCGATCTATGCCGCCAGCAAGGCCGCGCTGATCTCGCTGGCCAAGACGCTGTCGGCCGAACTGCTGCCGCGTGGCGTGCGGGTCAATGTGGTCAGCCCCGGCCCGGTGAGCACGCCGCTGTACGGCAAGCTGGGCATGGACGCCACCACGCTGGACACCGTCGCCGCGCAAATCCAGAGCCAGGTGCCGTTGGGCCGCTTCGGCCTGCCAGCCGAGATTGCCTCGACCGTGCTGCACCTGGCGGCCAAGGAATCGGCCTTCATCGTCGGCACCGAAATCATCGTGGACGGCGGCATGAGCCAGCTTTGAGCGCTCTACGGTTTTCAACACCCTAGAACGACTGTTGCGGCCAGTCTGCAAACCGGCAGGCATTCACCCTGGCGCGGCAGGCCGCGCCTTATGATTTTTTCCGAGGCTGGCGCTTGCCGGCCTGCTCAAGGAAACAGGGTGAATGAACAAAGAGAAGTACTTGGCGCGGTTCGGCTACACCGGTCCGCTTGAGCTGAACCTGGAAACGCTGGCCGGCCTGCAACTCGCCCATCTGTTGGCAGTGCCTTTCGAGAACCTGGACATCCACGGCGGCCCGCCGCTGCACCTGGACCCGGAAGGCCAGTACGACAAGATTGTCGAGCGCCGGCGCGGCGGCATCTGCTACGAGCTGAACGGCTTGTTCGGCTGGCTGCTGCAGGCACTGGGCTTCGAGGTGGTGTTCCTGTCTGCCCAGGTGCATGGCGCAGACGGCAAGCCCGGGCCGGCTTTCGACCACATGGCATTGCAGGTGACGCTGGACGGTTCGCGCTACCTGGTTGATGTCGGCTTTGGCGACTCGTACATGCAGCCGCTGCGCATTGGCAGCACCGACACGCACCGGCAGGGCAAGGACGTCTACCACCTACAGCCGGAGGGCGAAAACCTGCTGCTGATGCGCGCCACCGATTCGAGCGAAGTCGCGGCGCCCAAGCCCAGGCCGGTGTTCCTGCTGTCTTTGCAGCCGCAGCCACTGGCGGCCTTCGAAGCCATGTGCCGCTTCCACCAGAGCTCGCCCGCGTCGCACTTCAGCCGCAAGATCATCTGCTCCAAGGCCATTCCTGGTGGGCGCATCAGCCTGAGCGACCACATCCTGATCACCACCGAAGGCTCACGGCGCCGCACCCAGCGCCTGGCCACAGAGGTCGATCAGGCGCGCGCGTTGATTCAGTACTTTGGCGTGGTGCGCTGAGCAGGTCGCAAGGTCAGATGCCTTCGGTGGGTGGAAACTTTCCCCATGAGCCACGCGACATCCAATGAATCGAAGGTTCTGCTTTATTTGACATAATATACATTGTCGCGTATTCATGGCCGTTGCCTCGCGGCAAGGCTGCCGGTCTGGCCGCAAGTTGCCGAAGGTGCTGGTGCGGCTGGTCGGGCGGGCTGGCCTCCAACCTTCGAGATGGACAGTCTTGCTTGACTCGGTGAGCAGCGATGCGGATACTGTATGAACATACAGTATCAGGCATTCACCATGCAAACCCACTACCGCGAGAACTACCGCCCCGCACGTTCCATTCGCTTGACGCGCCTGGCTTACCTGCTTTGGGGATGGCTGTAGTCGCCATTGGTGATCGTTGGCAGCACTTGCTTGCCAACGGTGGCAGCCTGTCGCTGTGCGGCGGTTCAGGCCAGCCGGACGCCACCAGTCCGTCCGTTCGTTTCGTGCTGCAGCCGGGGCTGCGAGCCGTGGGCTGTCAGTCAGCCAGGAATTCGTCGCTCAGTTCCATGTCGGGTTCGTGGTCGATCTCTGCGTCGAAGTCGGCCACGCCGCCAATCTTCGGGATCAGCGGACGGTCCAGCGGGCGGCACACGCGGCGTTGCAGGCGGTTCAGGCGGTCTGAACGTTCGATGGCCTGGAGGATGACTTCCGGGTCGGTCATCATCATGAACGGGTTGCTCAGGCTCTGGATGTCGCGCATGGTGGTGGGCTCTCTAGGCGGGCTCCGGTGTGGAACCCATGGAACGCACTGTAGGGCGACGCTTGTCAGGACATAAGTCGGAGCGCCGACAAAGCCTCTGTCGGTATTCATCTGACAAGGGTGTCAGCGGCGCCGGGCGGCGGGGGTGAGGAAAGGACCCGAGCGCCGCCAGTTTTCGCAGGCTCAGCCTGGCTTCGCCGCCAGCGCTTCGAGGTCCTTGGCCAAGCCTTCGTGGCCGGCCTTGCGTGCGTAGTCGCTGGCGTGGCGGTCGCCCCCATCCACCAGTTTCGGGTCGGCGCCACGGCTCAGCAGCAGCCTGGCACTGTCTATCGTGCCGTAGCCCGCGGCCATCATCAGCGGCGTGTTGCCATTCGGCCCGCGGGCTTCCAGCTCGGCGCCATGGCTGAGCAGCAGGATGATGGCGGCCTGTTGCCCGCCCGAAGCAGCGTAGTGCAGCGGCGTCCAGCCTTTGCGGTTCACGGCAGCACCCAGCGCGATCAGTTTTTTCATCGCGTCGATCTGGCCCTTCATCGCGGCCATCATCAGCAGGGTTTCGCCCTGGGCATTGGTGCCCTCAGGGTCGAGACCAGGCCAGCCCAGCAGCAGCTCGGCAGCCTTTTCCGAATCGTTGCGGAAGGCCATGTACAAGCCGTGCTGGCCCTTGGGGTTGCGGGAATTGACGTCGAAACCGGCGCGCAGCAGCTTTTGCAGGCCCTCCGGTCGATCCAGCTCGATGTAGAGGAAAAAGTCGCTGTAGCTGTCGGCCTGGGCGCCCTGCCCGACCATCAGTCCGGTGGCGGCCATCGCGGCAAGCCCACCGTGCTTCAACAATTCGCGCCGCTTCATGCCGTGGTGCCTCGACCTTCCTTGTTCACCGGCGCCACCGAGACGCCGAAAAGGCGCTCGAAGTTGACCCGGGTCGCGTCCGCGATCTGCTCGACGCTGCATTGCTTCTGCCTGGCCAGCTCGGCCGCCACATGCGGCACCAGCGCAGGCGTGTTGGTCTTGCCACGGAACGGCACCGGTGCCAGGTAGGGGCTGTCGGTCTCGATCAGGCAGCGGTCCAGCGGCACATAGCGTGCGACCTCGCGCAGGTCTTCGGCATTGCGAAAGGTCAGGATGCCGGAGAACGAGATCAGGAAACCCAGGTCCAGCGCGGCGCGGGCCACGTCCATGGTTTCGGTGAAGCAATGGAACACGCCGCGCGGCGCGGGCTGGCCCGCGCTGGCGGCTTCGCGCAGCAGCGCCACCGTGTCCTCGCTGGCCTGGCGGGTGTGGATGACCAGCGGCAGGTCGGTGGCCTGCCCCGCGCGGATGTGCACCCGGAAGCGCTCGCGCTGCCAGGCCATGTCGGCAATGCTGCGGCCGTTCAGGCGGTAATAGTCCAGCCCGGTTTCGCCAATGGCGATGACCTTGGGATGCGCGGCCCAGCGCAGCAGCAAGGCTTCGTCGGGCTCGGTCTCGCCTTCGGTGTCGGGGTGCACGCCCGCGCTGGCCCACCACTGCGGGTCGGTCTCGGCCAGCGCCACGACCTGTTCGATCTCCTCGACACGGGTGCTGATGCACAAGGCCGCGCCGACCTGGGCTTGCGTCATCGCGGCGCGGATTTCCGGCAGGCGCTCGCGCAGCTCAGGAAAGATCAGGTGGCAGTGGGAGTCGACGAACATCCGGATGGGAAACGGTACGAGGCGGGAAGTCAGATGGTCTGGGTCGGCTTGGACGATGAGATCGAGGTGCCGAGGATTTCCTCGATGCGCACCTTCAGCATGCGCGTCTTCTCATCACTCGGGAAACGCACACCCACCCCCTGGGTGCGGCCGCCGGAGGTGTTAGGCGGCGTGATCCAGCCGACCTTGCCGGCGACCGGGTAGCGCTGGGGGTCGCCAGGCAGCGAAAGCAGCAGGTAGATGTCATCGCCGAGCTGGTAGTCGCGGGTGGTTGGCACGAACAGGCCGCCATCGGAAAACAGCGGCACATAGGCGGCATACAGCGCGCCCTTTTCGCGGAACACCAGCTGGATGACGCTTGGGCGCCCGCCTCCACTGGTGCTGGGGGTGGCAGGCACGGCGGGCAGCGAGGCAGATCCGGGGGGAGTCTGCGGGCTGCGGCTGTCAATGTCGCTCATGGGGCTAGTGTAGGCAGGTTTCAGACGGGCCAGGGCCGGGATGCCGGGTCAAGCGCGGATGCAGTCGGGCTTGCATCACGAAGCTTCAAGCAGCGCCGGCCCGGCTCGCGCGTTTGCGCAGCAAGGGCTGCAACTGGCCCAGCAGGGATTCCAGCACCAAGCCGGCCTGCCAAGGATGGTCTTCATGGCGACGCACGCGCTGCAGCTCGCGGCTCCATTCGGACAGCGCCGCCCAATCGGCCACCGCCGGCAGGGCTTCGGTGGGGAAATAACGTGGCACGCCGCCACAGCTGCGCGCCATCAGGTCATGGCACAGGCACTGCAAGGTGTGCAGCGCCTGCGGCAGCGGCCAGCTGGCCAGCATCGCCCAGTCGCCT
>NZ_VIDT01000799.1 GCF_006519715.1 Ideonella azotifigens | reverse complement strand
CAAGGCGTGCACATAGTGCGCATCGGGCTCCTGCGGGCCGTGCTGCAGCGCGGCCTCGGCCTGGGCCAGGGCGCAGGCCAGCAATTGCTCACGCGGCGTGTCGTCCCAGCCGAACTGCGCGGCGCGCCAGTGGCAAAAAGCCAGGCAGATGGAAGCCAGCGGCAGTGGCGACTGCAGCACCAATGCTGCTTCGGCCCAGTTCGCCGCGCGTGCGTTCACGCCTGGCCCCTCGGGTTTGCCAAACAGCTCTACCCAGGCACGTGTTGCCAGGGTCCAGGCTTGGAGCCCCGGTTGAGTGGTGGGTGCTGGCGTGTGGGCAAGCAGGTCGCGCAGCTCGAGGTTCAGCGCCCTCGCCAGTCGGCCCACCACCAAGCCGCTGGCGTCTGGCCATCTGGCCAGCGGCAGGCTCACGCTGTCGGCCCAGCGCTGGGTGCCGCGCTGGCCATCGACGACTTGCACCGTGATCTCCAGCGTCTCGCCATGCAGCCCGAGCAGGCCCTCGACCACTTGCTGGACGCCCAGCTCGCGAGCCACCTGTTGCGGTACCACGGCGGCCGGGTCGTAGTGCAGCATGGTGCCGCGCGAGATGACTGCCAGGCCAGGCTGGCGCGAGAGCTCGCTGATCAGCGCGTCGGCCAAGCTGTCGCGCAGGAAGGCATGCTGCCCCGTCAGGCCCTGCTGGCGGAATGGCAGCACGGCGATGGCATGCGGCCCCAGGGCCGGAGCCATCTCGTTGTCCTGCGCAGCCGCAAGGCCGTGCACCCGCGCGGTCAGCCGGTAGCCTTTGCGCGGCACGGTGGCGAGGTGGTCCGGCCCCAGCGCCTTGCGCAGCTGGGCCGCGGCTTCGTAAAGCGACGCGGGCGTGACGACCAGACCGGGCCAGACGGCAAGCATCAGTTGCGCGCTGGTGAACAGCTCGCCAGGGCGCTGCGCCAGCGTGGCCAGCAGGCGCATGGCACGCGGTTCGAGTTTCTGGCGGCGGCCGTCGGCATGCTGCAGCTGGTCCAGCGAGGCATCGGCCTGCCAGTCGCCTACCGAGAAGCGTGTCGCCTGGCCGGCGGGCCGCGATGCGGGCGGAAAAATGGATGATGGATCGTGCAAGGCAGGCCGGGGAAAGGCGGTTTGCCGGATCTTAAGGATTTCCTCAGCCAAGCTTGTGCCGCCGCCCCGTCCAGCGGCCCGGCTTTGCCGCAGGATGGCAGCCATCGATCTGACCCTCAAGGAGACACCGATGCGAAACGCATTGCTGAACTGGACGACATGGCTGCTGCTGCTGGCGGCCCAGGGAGCGGCGCTGGCACAGGGCACCTGGCCAGGGCGGGCCGTGCATCTGGTGGTGCCCTTTGCCGCCGGAACGGCGCCGGACATGGTGGGACGACTGTTGGCAGAGGGCCTGGCCGAATCCCTGGCGGTGCCGGTGCTGGTGGAGAACCTGCCTGGCGCGGGTGGCACGCTGGGCGTGGACAAGGTGGCCAGAGCCGCAGGCGACGGTCATACGCTGGTGCTTTCCGGCGACGCCGCGCTGGTGGTCGGCGCGGCCTATGGCGTGAAGCCGCCTTACCAGGTGGCGAGCGACCTGGTGCCGATCTCGCAGCTGGTGCTCACGCCCAATGTCCTGGTGGTGCCGCCGGAGCTGCCGGTGTCCACGCTGGCCGAGTTCGTCGCGCTGGCGCGCAGCCAGCCGGGGCGCTTCAGCTATGCCTCGGCCGGCAACGGCACCTCGTCGCACCGCGCTGGCGAATTGCTGAACGCCATGGCCGGGCTGGACATGGTGCATGTGCCAAGCAGCGGCAGTCCGCTGCCGGATGTGATGGCCGGCCGGGTGCAGCTGTTTTTTGCCAATGCGGCTTCGCTGCCGCTGGTGCGCGAGGGCAAGCTGCGCGCGTTGGCGGTGTCTTCCCTGCAGCGGCTGCCGGCATTGCCGGAGCTGGCCACGGTGGCCGAGTCGGGTTACCCGGGCTTCGAGGCGGTGGCCTGGTTCGGCCTGCTTGCGCCCAAGGGCACATCCTCGGAGATCGTGGAGCGGCTGCAAGCCGAGGCAGCCAAGGCACTGGCCCGACCCGCCATGCGCGACCGGCTTCAGGCGATGGGCGCGGTGCCGGTGGGCGGCAGCTCCGCGGCGTTTGCCGCGCTGATCGCCGCGGAAACGACGAAGTGGGCCGCGGCACCGATGTCGGTCCGTCGGTGAACCTGACAGCGGGGGATGGCGGACATCGGCGAACGGGTCAGTGTGGCGCGCGGGCCCGCCGGTCCTGCC
>NZ_VIDT01000798.1 GCF_006519715.1 Ideonella azotifigens | reverse complement strand
CAGCCGCAGCAGCGCAATCGCGTCGCAAGGGATCAGCTGCCGCAAGCCGTGCAGCAGGCGCCGGTAGCGCTCGCCTTCGGGCAGCTCGCGCGCGAGGTCGGCCACCAGCGGCACCAGCGCGTCCATCGTCGTTGGCGTGGTCATGTTGACTCCATGCTGTCGAAACGACTCCTTCGTCACCGAGTCATTCTGACAGCAACATGCGCCAAGTGCCTGATTTTCCTGGTCAGGCATTGTGGAACGGCGCTTGCGGATGCCGCCCACTCATCACCGCCAGGGACCCAACACCATGCTCACCGAAGCCCAACGCCAGATCGTCACCGCCACCGTTCCGCTGCTGGAAACCGGCGGGGAAGCACTGACCACGCATTTCTACAAGATCCTGCTGGCCGAACACCCGGAGGTGCGGCCGCTGTTCAACCAGGCCCACCAGGCCAGCGGCACGCAGCCGCGCGCGCTGGCCAACGGCGTGCTGATGTACGCCAAGCACATCGACCGGCTGGAAGCGCTGGGCGGGCTGGCGGCGCAGATCGTCAACAAGCACGTGGCGCTGCAGATCCAGCCCGAGCACTACGGCCCGGTGGGCGCCTGCCTGCTGCGCGCCATCCGCGAAGTGCTGGGCGCGGAGATCGCAACGGACGAAGTCATCGCGGCCTGGGGCGCGGCTTACGGCCAGTTGGCCGACATCCTGATCGCTGCCGAGCGTGCACGCTACGACGCTGCCGCTGCGGAACCCGGCGGCTGGCGTGGCGGCCGGCTCTTCCGTGTGAGCGACAAGCGGCGCGAGAGCGACGAGATCACCTCGTTCCACTTAGAGCCGGCAGACGGCGGCGCCATCGTCGCCTTCGAACCAGGCCAGTACATCGGGCTGCAGCTGTTCGTGGAAGGCGAAGAAATCCGCCGCACCTATTCGCTCTCGGCCGCGCCGAACGGGCGCGACTACCGCATCAGCGTCAAGCGCGAGCCGAATGGCAAGGCCTCGAACTTCCTGCACGACCAGCTGCAGGTGGGCGACACACTGACGCTGTTCCCGCCCTCGGGCCAGTTCACGTTGAAGCCGGGCGACAGGCCTGTGGTGCTGATCAGCGGCGGTGTCGGCATCACGCCCACGCTGGCGATGCTGGACGCTGCGCTGGCGCAGGACCGGGCCGTGCACTTCATCCACTGCGCCCGCCATGCCGGTGTGCACGCCTTTGGCGACACGGTGGACACGCTGGCCGCGCAGCACCCGCGGTTGCAGCGCTTCTACTGCTACGACGAGACGCTGCCCGGCGCGCGGCTGCCACATGCGGTCGGCCGCCTGGACACCCAGCGCCTGGCCGACTGGCTGCCGGCCGGCACCCGCGACGTGGACGCCTATTTCCTCGGCCCCAAGCCCTTCATGCGCGAGGTGCGGCGCTCGCTGCTGGCGCTCGGCGTGCCGGAAGACCAGATCCACCACGAGTTCTTCGGGCCGGCCGAAGCGATCTGACGAAACCCGGCGGCGCCAGGCGCGCCGTCGGCAGGTTAGGCTGGCGCCTTTGCCACTCTCGCGCCAGCCCATGCCCATCGAACTCGACAAGCCTGTCCGTGAGCAGGCCATTGCCTCGATCCAGCGCTACTTCGAGCAGCACATGGACGACAAGATCGGCAACATTGCCGCGGGCGCGCTGCTCGGCTTTTTCCTCGAGGAGATCGGCCCGACGATCTACAACAAGGGCGTGGCAGACGCCCAGGCCGCGATTCAGGCCCGCGTCGCCGAAATCGACATCGAGGTCCACCAGGACGAGTTCGGCTACTGGCAGAAGTACGAGCGCCCTGCCAAGCGGCGCTGAGGCGCAGCCGGGCAAGGTGAAGCATTGCGGCCGCAGAGGCGGCGGCATGCAGGCTCAGGCGACGACTTCGACGCCGCGGTCGCGTGCGCGATCTGACCGCGAGCGGCGGTTGGCGTGCACAAGCGGCAGGTTCTTCGCGCGCTGCAACACCGTCTTCGCTTCGCTCAGCGCCATCAACGGCGCGGCGACCGCATGGTGCTGCTCTTCCCAGGCGCTGCGGCGCGTCAAGGCGTACAGCGTGTCCCACAGGCCGACGATGGCAAGGACAAACGCACCCATCGCGGTCAAATACAAAGCGGTCACAGGCATCTCCAAGGTGTTGGTTGGACGGGTTGCACGCGCAGCGGCGCGCACCCGATTCGGCATCAAGTCGCCCCAGCTACATCGGGCATCCGCACCGAAACCTTGAGCCAAACATCGCACGCACCGAGTGCCGCCACAATGGCCCGCTTCAT
>NZ_VIDT01000797.1 GCF_006519715.1 Ideonella azotifigens | reverse complement strand
GCACCGGCTGCCACGCCGCTGATGCAGCGCGATCCGGCGGCGTTGTTGAAGCTGGCGCTGGGCCTGTCCCTGCTGCTGAACTTCCTGCTGGTGTTCTGGCTTTTGTTCTTGCCCAGATGAGGCGCGCGCCACGGCGCTGCAAGCTTGCGCGGCGTTGCGACGGACAGAGCTGGGGGCGGTCATGATGCGCGAGCGGTGAGGGCCATCAGCCGACGCGGCGCAAGCCGGGCTTGCTGGCCACGACCGGAGACGACTCGGCATGCACCCGGGCGCGACCACCTTTTTCTGCCCAGGTGCGGGTCCAGCGCAGCTGCATCTTGCGCATCACCGCCAGCATCAGCAGCGAGAACACCGCCAGCACCACGAAACCGATGAAGAAGCTGCCGGTCTGCTGCTTGACCTGGCCCATCAGCGCCGGCACCGTGCCGCCGCCCAGCGCGCCGATCTCGCCGATCATCGAGCCGGCCACCGCGGTGGAGGTGGGCCAGCGCAGCGGCACCAGCTGGAACAGCGCGCCATTGCCGGCGCCTAAAGCGGCGAAGCAGACGATCAGCAGCAGCGTGGTCAGCACGATGGAGCTGGACGACAGGCCCACGCCGACCAGCGCAAACGCCGTCACCACCAGCACCACCGTCAGCGTGTTGACGCCACCCCAATGGTCGGAGATCCAGCCGCCGAAAATGCGCACCACCGAGCCCATCAGCGCCGCCAGCATGGTCAGCTGGCCGGCCTGCACCTTGCTCACGCCGAACTGGTCGTAATAGTAGGTGGGCAGGAAGGTGGTGATGCCGATGAAGCCGCCGAAGGTCACGACGTAGATCAGGCTGAAGACCCAGCCGTCCTTTTCCAACAGGCAGGCCAGGTGAGCGCGCAGGTTGGCGTGCTCGTCGCGGTCCGGCGGCTCCTTGGCCAGGAAGGCCACCACCGCCATCGGCACCAGCGAGGCCAGCGCGGCCAGGCCGTAGACGGTCTGCCAGCCGAACTTCTGCGCCAGCGGCGGGGCGGCCAGTGCGGCGATGGCCGTGCCAACATTGCCGGCGCCCACCAGGCCCATCGCCAGGCCCTTGTAGCGCGGCGGGAACCAGCCCGAGCCCAGCGACATCGCCACGCCGAAGCTGGCGCCGGCCACGCCCAGCAGCAGCGCCATCTTCAGCATGTCGTTGTAGCTGTGCACGAAGAAGTAGCCGAAGGACATCGCGCCGGCGATCAGGACCAGCTCGACCAGGGTGGCGGTCTTCCTGCCCACGTACTGGGCCAACAGGCCCAGCGGGAAGCGCATCAGCGCGCCGGCCATGATGGGAATGGCCAGCATGGTGCCCTTCTGGGCCGCCGTGAGGTGGAACTCCTCGCTGATGAACGGCGCCATGGCGCCGTTCACCACCCAGATGACGAAGGAGAACGTCAGGTAGAAGAACGCGGCGAACAGCGTGGGCGCATGGCCTGCGCGCAGGAAGCTCTTGAAGCTGGACATGGCGTTGGGGCTGGCTGGTGGGTTGAAGGGCTGGCGGTGGACGAAATGAGCGGGACAGCGGGGCTTCGGGCCCGGTGTCACGGGCCTGTCGGCGGTTCAGGCGGAGGTCGCCAGCGCGCGGCGTTCAGGCCAGGCGATGGCAGCGAAAGGAGAGGGTGCGGGGCCGGCGCGGCGCTCGGAAGCAGCTGGCAAGGCCAGTGCGGGAAGGATGCGGTGCGCGGTGTTGAGCGTGGCCCATGGCGCCGCATGGGCGCAGCGCGGGGCAGGCAACAGCGCAGACTGGCTAAACGGCAGAACCGCAGTGCCATGCGGAACAGCATGGCCCGGCTCACCGGCCTGGTGCACTTGAATCGGCGATGCGTCGTTACACCGCTTGTGGGCGTTTCTCATGCAAGTGCCGTGCCCATTGCGGCACCTCTTGCGAAGCGCTGCCAATTTGTGCCGAATCGGCGCCAACACACACCGCCCTCGCGGACCCGCCGAAGGGCGTGAAAGAATTGCCGTCATGACCGCTCCCACCCTCGTGATCCGCGCTGTTTCGGCAGGCTCGGCATCGCATGCCGCAGACGCCGCGTCGGCCTTGCCGAACGGCTGGCGCCAGGCCTTGCGGGACACTGGCGCGGCGCAGATTGAGGTGGCTGAAAGCCCCGATTGGGTGCCACAACTCGGTGCGGGTGCACCAAGCTCGGCACCCGCGCACGTGCTGGCACTGATGTCGGCGCAAGCCCTGCGGGACGCCTTGGGTGCCCATGTCGCGCCCCTGCCATGTCCGCTGACCTTGCTGGGCACGCCGCCAGCGCCGGCCCT
>NZ_VIDT01000796.1 GCF_006519715.1 Ideonella azotifigens | reverse complement strand
CCGCCGCGCCAGGCGGCGTCCAGCAAGGCGGCGAGCAGGTCGGCATCGGACATCAAAGGAAGCGCAGCCCGGCCCGGGAGGCGTTCACTGGTGTTTGGCGTGGGCCGAGAAGAAGTCGTAGATGCCGGTTTCGCTCATGTGACGCGCATCGGCCAGTTCGCCGCCGCGGGTGGCGTAGATCAGCTGGTTGTCCGGCGACAGCACCACAGCGGCCGGGATGCCCTTCTTGATCGGGTTGCCGTAGCTGTTGGCCAGGTCCAGGTTGCGGTTGAAGTTGCCCACGTCCACCTTCACCACTTTGAAGGACTTGGCCATCAGCTCGGCGTTCTTGCCGCTCTTCAGCGCCGCGTCCAGCGCCCGGCAGTCTTCGCACCAGTTGGCGCCAAAGATCACCAGCACCGGCAGCTTGGACTGCCCCGCCTGCGCCAGCGCGTCGCGCAGCTCGGCCTTGGCATCCGCGGTTTCGTTGTAGGGCAGCGTCGCGGCCAGTGCCGCGGTGGTGGCAAGGGTGGCCAGCAGAGCCAGAAGGGGTCGCCTGAGCATCGGGATCTCCAAAGCGTGAAGGAACAGGGCCGCGCTGGATGGGCGCGGTGGCATCGGCAGGAATGTACCGAAACCCCGGCGCCCCGAAAGCACCTCAAAATCCGGTCCTTCCCATCCGCTGCCTTTCCATGCTCACCGACCTCATCGCCGCCAAACCCCAGGAAGCCGAAGCCATCCTGAACACCCAGGGCCACGCCAACGTCTGGCCCACGCTGGAAAGCCACAGCCTGGACAGCCTCAAGCTCGCCACGCTGGCGTTCATCCTGCAGGGCAAGCCGATGGACGCGCAGGCCGTGGCGGCGTTTGCCGAATCCTTCCAGCGCCTCGTGGATGGTGGCGAAGACGGCCCCTGGATCGCGCTGGTCCCGGAAACCCTGGTGGACGACCTGGCCCATCTCAGCGACGAGCAGGTCGACACGGTGGCCCTGGCCTGGGCCCGGACGGAGCAAGCGCAGCTGGATCGCTGGGACACGCAGGACGTGACCGTTTACCTGCGGGAACTCTCGGCGTTCGCCGCCTCGGCCCACGCCCAGCATCAGTCGCTGCTGCTCTGGGCCTGCCTCTGAGGTTTGGGGGCGCTGCGCCTGACCCGCTACCGCCGGGCCTCGCTGCCGATGTCCTTCAGCAGGCGCTGCAATTCAGGCGACTGCCGGAACAGCGTGTGACCTGCCTCCAGCACCTGATCCACCGCGGCGGGTGGCAGGCTCAGCGCGGTGGGCAGGGTGCGCAGGCTCAGCGAGTTGGACAGGCCGGCCAGTGGTGAGCTGCCGACGGATTCGCCGCTGGCGGCTTCCAGGGCTTCGAGGCTGACTTCGATCAGGTAGGTCTTCAGCGGTGGCGGCGCGTTCGGGTCGGCGTTCGGGCCGGCGGCTTCCTGGGGCCAGCGGGCGACGGCTTCGCGCAGCAGTTCCAGCGAGTCGTTGGAATGGCGGCCCAGCGGGATGTCGGCCACGGCCTGGGTGACGCGCAGCACCGAGGGCACGAGCTCGGACTGATCGGCCTCCAGGCCGGCGTGGCCTTCGGCATTGACGACGATGCAGACCAGCCAGCGCACGCCGAGGATGCCGGCCTGCGCCATCACGGCGCGCAGCCCGCCGGCAGCCATCGTGGCTTCCAGCATGGCGCGGATCGCGAGGTTGTCGGCCAGGCCGCCGTCCAGCAGGTGGATGTAGGGCCTGGCCTTGCCGTCCTGGTAGCTGGTGGCCTGCTGGTAGTACTGGGCGCGGCGGCGTTCGCCGAACAGGCCGTAGAGGTCCAGCTGCGGCGGCTGCGGGCAGTGGCCGGCGTAGTTGCGCAGCGTGATGGGCGACAGCGCGATCGGCACTGCCGACGACGCGGCGACCGCGGTGGCCAGCTTCACGCTGCCCAGGTCCGAGCACATCAGGTCGAACTGCTCCTGCTTGAATTCGAAGCGTGCGCCCAGCGACATGTCGGTCGCATTCAGCGTGACCCAGGGTCGCTGCCCGCGGGCCAGCACGTCGGCATAGGTGGCGCCGTGGAAGACCTCGCGGTCCATGAACTCGGCGAACAGGTCGCCGCGGCCATAGGTGGGCGAGAACAGCCAGCCCCATTGCGCGGGGGCCAGCAGTTCGTGCACGAAGTCGCCCTGCAGGTCGCGCCGCAGCACCTGCTGCTCGAAGGCCGGGAACATCGCGTCGCCATGCTGGGCCAGGTAGGCGGCCGGCCAGCTGCCGCCGGAGACGGCGCTGATGACGTCCAGCTCGTCGAACAGGCTG
>NZ_VIDT01000795.1 GCF_006519715.1 Ideonella azotifigens | reverse complement strand
CGCGAAGTTCGACCTGGTGCTGGCGCCGCTGAAGCTGGATGTGCCCAGTTCGCGCCTGCAGCAGCTGGACGGCCGCGTGCGCGAGCTCTCCGCCGCCTTGCGCCAGCGCATCAACGGCCTGGACGCCAGCGGCGCGCAGGCCGCCTACAACCGCCTGAACAGCGGCCTGGCCAAGATGCTGCCGGCCTTCCTGACCCAGCCGCAACCCATCACCGCCGACACGCTGCACGGCGCGCTCGCCACGCTGCGCCCTTCCACCAAGGCACGCCGCATCGACCTCGCGGTCGACCGCTTCCTCGGCGACCTGGCGCCGCTGCAGGCCGCGCTGGACGATGCCGTCAACGGCTTCTTCGGCGAGATCCGCCAGGCCGCACTGGTGCTGCACCCGGCCGGGCTGAAGACGGCGGTTTCCGGCGTCTACGACACGCTGCGTGCCAAGCTCAACATCCTGGACCCTGACGCGCTGGCCGCCGAACTGAAGACCACCGTTTGGGACCCGCTGATGGACCCGCTCAAAGCCATCGACCCGGCAGCGATCCAGGTCCAGCTCGATGCGCTGTACCAGCAACTGGTGGCCAAGATCACCGGCAGCCTGCGCGGCATGCTCACGCAGCTGAAGCAGGCCATCGACGGCTTCCTGAACCAGGTGCGGGCCGAACTCAAGAAAGTGCTGGACGCGCTGAAGGCCCAGCTCGAAGCCATCCTGGCTGACGTGACCGCCTTGCTGCAGCAGGTGGACCAGCTCATCGTGCACGACCTGCTGGAACGCCTGCTGACGCTGCTGGCCAACCTGCAGACCAGCTTCGACCAGCAGCTCGACCGCGTGCTCAACGAGTTCGACACCATGCTGAACGCGATCCCGCTGGGCGCGCCGTCCCAATCTTCCGCACTGGCCCTGTGATGGACGCCCTGCAACGCCTGCAAGCCTTCGACGCCACGCAACGCGCGGCGCGCGACACGCGCTGCGAGCAGGGCCTGCCGGTCGAAGTGCACGAAGGCCCGCAGCTCTGCAGCTACGCCTGGCAGGCTGGCGAACTCGCCACCCTCACCGAGCCCGACGGCACCCGCTACGACTACCGCTATGGCGTGGACGGCCGCCTCACCGAGGTCGACCGCAACGGCCGCGCATGGGCGCGCTACAGCTACGACGCCTCCGGTCGGCTGACCGAAGCCAGGCGTGCGGATGGCGAGCGCGCGCACGATTACGACGCCCAGGGCAAGCTGCTGCGCACCCGCCGCGGCGGCGCCAGCCCGTGGGTCTACCGCTGGGTGGGCGGCCGTGTCAGCGAAGCGCGGTCGGACCACGAACATACCGCGTTCGACTACGACGAGGCGGGCCGCTTGATCGGCCTGACGCAGCGCGTCGACGGCGTGGCACTCAGCCTGCGTTTCGACTTCGATGCCAACGGCCGCCTCGCGCAGGTCAGCTTCCCCGAGTGGGACCAGCGCATCGGCTTCGAATGGGACGTGCGTGGCCGTGCCACCGAAGTCAGCTGGAACGGCGCGACCGCGGCAGAGCTGGGCAGCGACGACGCGCAGCGCCTGGCCTGGCACCGCGGGCCGGACAAGCTGCTGCACCAGACCTGGCACGACCCCGAGTCCGGCCAGTCCCTGCGCGAACAACTGACGCTGGCCGGCCGCGAGCTGTGGGCGTGTGCGCTGGAACGCGACGCCGCGTTCCGGCTTTCGCGCGAAGGCGAACGCCAGCACCGCTACGACGCGCAAGGCCGGCTGATGGAAGCCACCGAAGGCGCGCAGGCCTGGCGCTACGCCTTCGGTCCGGCCGACGAGGTGGTGGGCGAGGGCGACGACTTCGCCATCGACTGCGACGCCGTGGGCCGTGTGCTGCGCGTGCGGGACGCGGCTGGTGAGAAGGTCTACCGCTACGACGACGCGGGCGAGCTCGAATCGCTGCTGGTCAACGGCGAATGCGTGGGCCGCTTTGTCTATGACCACAAGGGACGGCTGGTCGCCAAGCACGGCCAGTCCGGCGGCGAGCGCTACCTCTACGGCGCAGACGATGGCCTGCTCGCGGTGGCCGACGGACACGGCCGGCCGAAGTTCATCGTGCTGCGCCTGCCCACCGGCGTGGTCGGCCTGGTGGACTTCCGCGGCAACCCGCAAGGTGAGCTGCGCAGCCTGCATGCCGATGCCGGTGGCAACCTGGTCTTCTGCGGCGAAGAAGGGCCGTATCGCTACGACCCGTTCGGTGTGCCTCTGCGAGCGGATGGCGAGGTGCCGGCCATGTACCGCGGCCGCTTCTGGCATGCGGAGCTGGGCCTGTAC
>NZ_VIDT01000794.1 GCF_006519715.1 Ideonella azotifigens | reverse complement strand
GCAGGCGCCGTCCGCACGCGATCCTGCGATCGTGCTTCGCATGTCAGCCTCCCTTCTGATGCGGGGCCGGCTCCGCGGGAGCCGGCCGGTTGAGCGGGCGCGCGGGTGCGCGCTCAGCTGTTGCCGATGACCTTGAAGATGTAGAAGCGGTTGGGCACCTGCAGCGCGCTGTAGAAGGTGCGCTCCAGCGTGATCATTTCCGGCGAGGTTTCCTGCGTGCGATCAACGTAGGAGTCCTCGGCGTCTTCCAGCTTCTTGTACTCGCCGTAGTTGAACGACAGCCGGGTGGCTTCGCGCGGGCGCGGCGTGTACGGGGCCTGCAGCTGCGCGGTGTTGCGCTGGGTCTCGATCAGCAGCTCGTCGCCGATGTAGCCGCGCGGCTTGCGGTTCAGCGTGTGCACCTTCACCTTGTAGAGCGCGGCGTAGTAGTCCTCCACGCGCGAGGGCGTTGGCAGGAACAGGCCCAGGTGGGCGATCTGGCCGACGCTGGTGCCCAGCTCGCGGCCATTGGGCGCATTGAGTTCACCCTTGGGTGTGTAGACCTTGTCCATTTGCGCCAGGTGGCTCTCGGCATCGCGGCGCAGCAGCGCGCGCACGGCGGTGATGCGGCTGGTCGTCAGCGCCTGCGCGGTGCCGGCGTTGCCGAACTTGGTGTAGGTGGCGTATTGCGGGCTGGCGGCGTCGATGTTCTTCAGCACCCGGTCGTTGATGAACTCGCTGCCCTTGGCGCCACCTTTGGCCCCGAGCGCGATCAGCTTCTCGAACTCGGCTTCGCGGCCGGGCAGCACGTCATAGATGACGATTTGGGCGAACACCGGCGTGGCCTTCTGGGCCAGCAGGGTCTGCTCGTATTCGCCCTGGGCCACGGCGACCGTGGGCAGGGTGGCACTCAAGAATGCCAGTGCGATGGCGGAAGACAGCAGCGCCACACGGCGCGTCAGGTTGGCATGCATGGTTTTCTCCTTTGGGCTGTTCAAAGGCGGCGCTTCAGCGCGGCACGTAGTTCAGTTCCACCGTGCCGGCCTGGGCCCGGCTGGCTTCGGCCTGCAGGCTGGCGCGCTGCGCGCCGCTGGGGCTGCTGAAGTACTCGCTGTAGATGAAGTAGCCCTTGTTCGGCGTGGCGTAGATGGACGCACCCGACAGGCCGCTGCGGTTGGCCAGCGAGGCGCGCAGCGAGGTGGGGGTCTGGCCCTGGTCGAAGAACTCGACGAAGCCGGCCTGGCCGGTGTAGCCGGTCTTCAGGAAGCTCAGCGAGGTCAGGCGTTCCTTGAAGATGCGGTCAGAGCCATTGGCCTGCACGTCCACCAGCGCAGGCGCGCGGCCCTTCTCCCAGCCCCAGTCGGCGAACACATGCTTGACCAGCGTGCCGCCGGTGCGGGTGGGCGGGCCGTCGAGGAACTCGGCAACCTTCTTGTCGCGCGCGCTGCTGACGCGCTTGGCCGTCACCGAGTCCAGGTAGCGGGCCACCGAGACCCACGCGCTGCGGCCGTTGGCCGCTTCATCAGGCAAGGGTGCCAGCACTTTTTCACCGACCGCGCCGTTCATCAGCCGGTGGTAGGGGCCGTTGTCGACCATGGCTTCCAGGAAGGCTTGCTCCTGGCCAGGCTTGACGTTGTAGACGGTGACCTCGGCGTAATTCGCGTTGACGAGGTTCATCATCATCATGGCCGGCTCGTCGGCGCGAGCGGCGAGGGGCGAGAGGGCAAGGGCACAGACTGCAAACACTGGGCATACCGCTTGTCTGACTGCAACGAAGGTGGGTCTCCGATTCATGGCGATGCTCCGCAAGAGGGGGTGAAGGATCCGGCGTCGTCCAGACGCAAGCCAATCTATCGCCGCACCCCTGGGCCCGATAGCGCATGTTCGTGCCACCACGAAGCGGCGCCCACGGATGTGGCGGCGCGTTCGACGCACGTCAGGTTTGGGGGGTGGATTCCCGTGGATGGGCGCACTGTTTCGCCACGGCGGCGCCCGGCCCTCACGCGGGGCCGGCAGCAGACTTCACAAGTTCTGCTTCAGGGCGCCAGGAAGCCCTGCAGCAGCTGGGCCACGGCCTCGGGCTGGTCGTGGTGCACCATGTGCCCGCAGTCGCTCAAGGCATGCGCGCTGACCTGCGGCACGACGGCCAGGCGGGCCTCGAACTCGCTGTGCGGGTAACGCTCGCCCCACCACAGCGGGGCTTCGGTGTCGCGGCCTTCTATCCACAGCAGCGGTGCCGTGATGCGGCGCCAGCAGGCCAGCACTTCGTCGGCCTGGTACTGCAGCGCGCTGGGGTGCTTGTGGGCCGGG
>NZ_VIDT01000793.1 GCF_006519715.1 Ideonella azotifigens | reverse complement strand
AGCCTGGCCGCGATCCCCGACGGTTCCGGCGACGTGGCCGCCAGCGTGCTGCGCTACGACGACCACATCGAGCTCTACACGCTGGCCGATGGTGCGCTGCGCAGCAGCATCCGCTCCAGCGGCCGCGACCTGTATGCCGACGCCTGCCAGGACGCCGAGCACCCGATCTTCGTGTCCTTCCGGGCACGCCGCATCGGCGTCTGGTACCGCGACGGCGCCAACGCCGAGGCCCGCGAACTGCCCTTGCCCGCCGGCACGCCCGAGCCGCCCGCCTGCAGCCCGGATGGCCGCCGCTACGCCACCGTGCTGAGCCCGAGCGACGGACCAAACCAGCTGGTGATCGGCGACTTGAACGGCGGTGCAGCACCGACCGTGATCCCCGTGCAAGCCGAGGTCGCCAGCCCCAGCTGGGGCGTGGACGGCCGCACGCTGATCGTCTACAGCACCCGCGAGAACCACCCCGAACTCTGGCGCTTCGACCCCGCCACGCAAACCTTCAGCCTGCTGACCGACGACCACGCCCACTTCGGCCGCGAAGTGATGCTCGGCACGCAACGCTGGCTGTACTACGCCAGGGAAAATCAACGCGGCCTGTGGCGCCGCCGGCTGGACGACAAGGGCCGTCCCGCCTCCCCAGGCGAGCTGGTGCTGAACGACCTGGCGCAACAGGATTGGGGCAACTGGGCCTGGCACGACGGCGAACTCTGGCGCATCTCGCGCGGCGCCGCTGGCGACCAGCTCATCCGCCGCGACGCCACCGGCCGCGACCATGCCCTGCTCACCCTGCCCAGCGCCTCCATCGGCCCGTTCCGCTCGCTGTCCATCGACAAGACAGGCCTGGCCTTGGTAACCCGCCACGGGCCGACGCAAGGCGACTTGGTGCGCGTGCCGGCGGACGGACAGTGAAACTCAGGTCACCGGCGCCGGATTGAACAGCACCAGCGAGTTGTGCAGCTTCCAGTGTTCAGCCCAGGTCTTCTTGCCGCTGGCCACGTCCAGCATCAGCTGGAACAGCGCCCAGCCGGCTTCCTCGATGGTCTGCTCGCCGTCGGCGATGCGGCCAGCGTTGACGTCCATGATGTCGTGCCAGCGGCGCGCCAGATCGCTACGGGTGGCGACCTTGATGACCGGGCATTCGGCCAGGCCGTAAGGCGTGCCGCGGCCGGTGGTGAAGATGTGCAGGTTCATGCCGGCGGCCAGCTGCAGCGTGCCGCAGATGAAGTCGCTGGCCGGCGTCGCGGCGAAGACCAGGCCGCGCTGGTCACGGCGCAGCTTCTCGCCGGGCGGCAGCACATGCGAGATGGCTGAGCTGCCGCTCTTGATGATGGAGCCCATCGCCTTTTCGGTGATGTTGGACAGGCCACCCGCCTTGTTGCCCGGCGTGGTGTTGGCCGAGCGATCCACACGGCCGCGGTCCAGGTAGCGGTCGTACCAGCCCAGTTCACGCTTGATCGCCTCGGCCACTTCGGGCGTGGCGGCGCGGCTGGTCAGCTGGTCCACCGCGTCACGCACCTCGGTGTTCTCGCTGAACATGATGGTGGCGCCGGCGCGCACCAGCAGGTCGGCCGCGAAGCCCACGGTCGGGTTGGCCGTCACACCGGAAAACGCATCGCTGCCGCCGCACTGCACGCCCACCACCAGCTCGCTGGCCGGCACGGTCTCGCGCTGGCGGGCGTTGAGTCGCGCCAGGTGCGGCTTGGCGCTCTGCACGATGTCGTCCAGCATGGACATCAGGCCCACATGCGCCTCGGCCTGCAGGCAGACCACGTCCAGCCCGGCTTCGCTGCCGTCGTCGGCCGGCTGGATCGCGAAGCTGCCAGGCGGCAGCAGGCGCTCTGGCTGCAGCTTCTCGCAGCCCAGGCTGACGACCATCACCTCGCCACCGAAATTCGGGTTCAGCGAGATGTGTTTCAGGGTGCGGATCGGGATGATCGCGTCCGGCGCGTCAATGGCCACGCCGCAGCCATAGGTGTGCTCCAAGCCGACCACGCCGTCCACGTTCGGGTACAGCGGCAGCAGTTCGCTGCGGATGCGCGCCACCGCCAGCGCCACCACACCGGCCACGCACTGCACGGTCGTCGTGATGGCCAGCAGGTTGCGCGTGCCGACCGAGCCGTCGGCATTGCGATAGCCCTGGAAGCTGTGGCCGACCAGCGGGTCCTGGTGCGGCGGCTTGACGGTGGCAATCGGCAGCGTGTCGTCCAGCTCGCGCGCGGCCGGCATCTTCAGCAGCCGCTCGTGCACCCAGCTGCCGGCCGGAATGTCCTTCACCGCGTAGCCGATGGGCACGTTG
>NZ_VIDT01000792.1 GCF_006519715.1 Ideonella azotifigens | reverse complement strand
GATTAGGAATGGAACACCCGGCTGCGGCGTACCGCAGCCACCCTCCGAGAGGGTGCTCAGGCCGCTTGGGGCGGCCCGGCGCTGGCCTGAGCTTCTCGGCGGTCACGGTTTTTACATCAGGAGGAATCCAATGAGTCAACGTGTCAGCCTGACCCAATACCTGGTCGAGCAGCAGCGGGAGCACGGGCACATCCCGGCGCAACTGCGGCTCTTGATCGAGGTGGTGGCCCGCGCGTGCAAGCGCATCGCGATCTCGGTCAACAAGGGCGCGCTCGGCGAAGTGCTGGGCACGGCCGGTTCCGAGAACGTGCAGGGCGAGGTGCAGAAGAAGCTCGACATCATCTCCAACGAGGTGCTGATCGAGGCCAACGAATGGGGCGGCCACCTGGCCGGCATGGCGTCCGAAGAGATGGACTCCATCCACGTGGTGCCCAACCGCTATCCCCAGGGCGAGTACCTGCTGATGTTCGACCCGCTGGACGGCTCCAGCAACATCGACGTCAATGTCTCCATCGGCACCATCTTCTCGGTGCTGCGCAAGACCGACACCCAGCGCGGCGTCAGCGAGGAAGACTTCCTGCAGGCTGGCAGCCAGCAAGCGGCAGCCGGCTACTGCGTCTATGGCCCGCAGACCACGCTGGTGCTGACGGTCGGAGACGGCGTGGCCATGTTCACGCTGGACCGCGAGCAAGGCTCCTGGGTGCTGACCGAGGAGAACGTGCAGATCCCGGCGGACACCAAGGAATTCGCGATCAACATGTCCAACATGCGGCACTGGGACACCCCGGTGAAGCGCTACATCGACGAATGCCTGGCCGGCAAGACGGGCCCGCGCGGCAAGGACTTCAACATGCGCTGGATCGCCTCGATGGTGGCCGACGTGCACCGCATCCTGTGCCGCGGCGGCATCTTCATGTACCCCTGGGACCAGCGCGAGCCGGACAAGCCCGGCAAGCTGCGCATGCTCTACGAAGCCAACCCGATGAGCTTCCTGATCGAGCAGGCTGGCGGCATGTCGACCAACGGCCGCCAGCGCATCCTGGACCTGAAGCCGGGCAAGCTGCACGAACGCGTCAGCGTCGTGCTGGGCTCGAAGAACGAAGTGCAGCGCGTGACCGACTACCACCTGCAGCACGACGCCGAGAAGGCCAAGGGCTGAACCCACCGCAGCCCCGCATGCCGCCATGAACACCGACTTCATCTATTGGACGTTCACGGCGGCAGCGCAGTGCGTGTCGACCTTCGTCGCCCTGCTGCTGACCGGCTACGCGCTGGTGCTGTCGCAGATCGAGTCGGCACGAGACCGCGACGACTCGCTGCAGGACATCCATGACGCGCTGCGCATGTCCTACCACAGCCGCCTGACCTGGCTGGCCTGGTTGACGGCCATCGCGGTCGTGCTGAGCCTGCTGGTGGTCTGGGTGAACCGGGCCAACATCCCGCCGCCGGACGCGCTGATGGGTGGTGCCGCGTTCATGGACACGCTGGCCATCGTGGCCGGCCTGGCCTTCGTGGTCACCATCATCGACCCGCGCAAATACCAGAAGGCGGCAGAGCGCGAACTGGAGCAGCAGGCGCAGCTCAAGGAAGGCGAGGACGCCGCCAACCGCACGCCCTCAACCGAGTTCTTCCGCGTCTACCGAAAGCTGGAGCGCTCCCTGCGCGACCTGGCCATGCGCCAGGGCATGGAAGAAGCGCCCACCGAAGGCCGCAGAGGCAGCGCAGCCGGCAGCCTGCGCCAGGTGGCGGAAACCTTGATCCAGCACGAGGTGATCAGCGAAGAGCTCTACAGCGAACTGCAGCAGATCATCAAGTACCGCAACCTGCTGTTCCACGGCCATGTGAAAGAGGCGAATTTCGCGATGGTCGAACGGGCCCGCCATGCCACCGGCAAGCTGAAAGCCGCCGCCAAGCACGCCGACCATCCCGCTCGAACCGAGACCAACTGATCAGCCCAGGCCCAGGCCCACTTCGATCAGCCCGCACAGCAAATGGCCCAGGAACATCTGGGCTTCCTGCTGGTGAACCTGCGCCGCCGCCGGTGTCAACAGGCTCAGGTGGCAAGCCTGCTGCAAGGCCAGGTTGTCCGGCCCCAGCAAGCCAAGAATGGACAAGCCCTCCTCGCGCGCTGCCTGCACCGCATTGAGCAGCAGCGTGGGTGCGCCAGCAGCCGCCGGCTCCACCGAAGTGCTCAGCGCCAGCAAGGCATCCCCCGGCCGGCCGAGCCCACGCACCTGCCTGGCATACAGGTCCAGGCCATCGCCGTCGCCCCAGGGCACGCCGTCGGCCGACAAA
>NZ_VIDT01000791.1 GCF_006519715.1 Ideonella azotifigens | reverse complement strand
CGGCGCTGCCTACGTGCCGCTGGACCTGGCCTATCCCGAAGAGCGGCTGGCCTTCATGGTGCAGGACAGCGGCGTGCAGGCCGTGCTGGCGCACCGCCAGGCCTTGCCTGGCCTGCGCCTGCCGGCAGGCGTGCGGCGCATCGAGCTGGAAACCTTGGACCTGCAGGCCCAGCCGGCACACGACCTCGCGCTGCCGGTGCACGAGCATGTGCTGGCCTACGTCATCTACACCTCCGGCTCCACCGGCACGCCCAAGGGCGTGGCCGTGTCGCACGGGCCGCTGGCCATGCATTGCCTGGCCACGGCCGAGGTCTACGGCATGGGCCCGGGCTCCTGCGAGCTGCACTTCATGTCCTTCTCGTTCGACGGCGCGCACGAGCGCTGGCTCACCGCGCTCTGCGTGGGCGCTGGCCTGGCGCTGCGCGACAACGAGCTGTGGACCGCCGAGCAGGCCTACGACGCGCTGCACCGCTACGGCGTCACCAACGCCGCATTCCCGCCGGCCTACCTGGGCCAACTCGCGGATTGGGCCAGCACGCGCAACGACGCGCCGCCGGTCGAGCTTTATGTCTTCGGCGGCGAAGCCATGCCCAAGGCGTCCTACGACAAGGTGCGCGAAACGCTGCGGCCGCAGGTGCTGATCAACGGCTACGGCCCGACCGAAACCGTGGTCACGCCGCTGATCTGGAAGAGCGACGCGAGCGAAGGTTTCGACTGCGCCTACGCGCCCATCGGCAAGCCGGTGGGCGAGCGCGCGGTGTACGTGTGCGATGCGGACATGCGCCTGGTGCCTGCCGGCGTGGTGGGCGAGCTCTACATCGGCGGCTACGGCCTGGCGCGCGGCTACCTCGGTCGCCAGGGGCTGACGGCCGAGCGCTTCGTGGCCGACCCGTTCAGCAACGAAGGCGGTCGCCTCTACCGCACCGGCGACCTGGTGCGCTGGATGGCCGACGGCAACATCGAGTACATCGGCCGCGTCGACCATCAGGTGAAGATCCGTGGCTTCCGCATCGAGCTGGGCGAGATCGAAAGCCGCACTCGCGAGATGCCTGGCGTGCTGGACGTGGCCGTCGTCGCCCGCGATGGCACCGGTGGCCGCCGCCTGGTCGCCTACCTGGTGCCAATGGCCGGGCAGGACGCAGGCCGCCTGGCCGCCCGCGTGCAACAGCAATGGCGCGAGCAACTGCCGGACTACATGGTGCCGGCGCAGCTCGTCACGCTGCCCGCACTGCCACGCCTGGTCAGCGGCAAGCTGGACCGTGCGCAACTGCCCGAGCCCGAGCGGGCGCAAGGGCGGGCCGTGAAGCCGCCTTCCACACCGCAGGCGCGCCAGCTGGTGGCGATCTGGCAGGAGGTGCTGGGCGTGCAGGCGATTGGCGAAGACAGCAACTTCTTCGAATGCGGCGGCGACTCGCTGTCCAGCCTCAAGCTGCTGGCCAGGATGCGCGCGCTCGGCGACCCCGCGCTGGCCTTCAAGCTGCGTGACCTGATGCAGCGCCCCACCATTGCCAGCCTGCTGGGCCTGCACAGCAGCGCTGCGCAGCCCAGCGCTTCGCCGGCAGGCCTGCAGCGCCTGGACGCAGGCGGCGCCACCGCGAGCGGCGAACCGCTGTTCTGCCTGCACGCAGGTCTCGGCACCGTCTTCGACTACCGCCCGCTCGCCCGCCACCTGCAAGGCCAGCGCCCGGTCTACGGCATCCCCAGCCGCATGCTCGGCGACCCGTCGCACCGCGAAGATTCGCTGCCGCAAATGGCCACCGATTACGCGCGCATGATCCAGGCCCAGCAGCCGCAAGGCCTGCTGCACCTGATCGGCTGGTCCTTCGGCGGCACGCTGGCCGCAGCCGTCGCCGCCGTGCTCGAACAAGCCGGCCGCCAGGTCGCCTTCCTCGGCCTGGTGGACCCGTTCATTCCGGCCAGCGGCGAGCAATCAGAGGCCATGGACGGCGACATCCGCCAGGCCCTGCGAGACTTCGCCCAGCTCGCACTGCCCGGTCAAAGCGAGCTGGATCCTGCCAGCTTGCCCGCCATCGAAACGCTGGGCGACGAAGCCACCGTCGCCGCCTGGCTGGACGCCCGCATTGCGCTGCTGCGCGCCAGCGGCGTTGCGGGGTCAGCTGAAGCTGGCGACCTGAACAGCCTGGATGGCAGCGAACTCGCTCGGGTCTTCAGCGTCGCGTTGAGACTGCGCGAGATCGCCGCGCAGGCCGATGCGCTGGTGCCGGTGCAGTGCAGCGCGCAATCCTGGTGGGTGGCCGAGCGGCCGGCTGCAGATCGGGCGGTGCTGTCGGCACAGCTC
>NZ_VIDT01000790.1 GCF_006519715.1 Ideonella azotifigens | reverse complement strand
GGCGTGGCTTCTGCAGTGCCGGGCAGGGCCAGCTGCGGGAAGGCGGCAAACGGCAGGTAGCGCCAGGCCACCGGCAGCGTGCCGCCCAGCCAGTCGCGGTAGCCGGCTTCGGGCGAGATCAGCGAGAGGCGGGGCTGGCTGGCGGCGTCGGCCAGGAATTCCTTCATCACCGGCACGCGGGCCAGGTCGTAGAGCAGCGCGTCCAGCAGGTAGACCGAGACGGGCGAGCGGCCGAAGTGTTCCCACAGCGGGCGGCCGTCGATCTCTGTGGCCAGCGGCATCGGGCCCAGCGACAGCACACCCAGCATCTGCTGCGGCGGCACGGCGGCCAGCGCCTGCGCGTCGCCCGGCAGCGTGAAGACACGTGCGTTCAGGCCCTGGCAGACCAGTCCGGCCGCCATGCGCTCGGCCACACTGGTCACGGCATTGTTCGGGTGTTCGAAGGCCAGCACGGCCATCACTTCTGCATGGGGCTGCATCACAGCACCTCCTCGGTCGGAATCGGGTGGGCGGCAGCTTCGGTGAACACCCAGCTGTCATCGGCAATGCCGCCGAAATCGGCCTGCATCGCGCGGGCCACGGTGCGCTCGCGCGGCGTGGTGGCGATCTTGCGCAGCGTCATCTTCATGAACGCCGCCTGTTCCTTGTTGCAAGGCTTGGTCTGCATGTCCAGCCACTGCGACTGGGCGACCTCGAAGCGGTGCTCGAACCAGCCCAGGTACCAGAACCAGTCGGTGTAGTAGAGCCAGGAGTTCTCGTTCAATGCGCGCAGGTGCGTGGGGTCCTGCCAGGCCGTGAGCGCCTTTTCGTAAGGCACCTCGATCTGGAATTCGCCGCCTTCCTTGAGCAGCGTCAGCGCGTTGCCCATCAGCATCGGCAGGTCGGGCACATGCTCCAGCACGTTGTTGGCGTAGAGCAGGTCCAGGCTGTCGGGGGCCAGCAGGATCTCGGCGCCGCGCTCGCCTTGCAGCGTCAGCGGGAAGCTTTGCGCCTGGCCCAGGTCCAGCACCAGGTCGGGCTGGGCGCGGGCCAGGATGTCGATGTTCAGCCAGCCGGGCTTGTAGTCCTTGCCGGAACCCAGGTTCACACGCGTGGGCTTCCATGGTTCGGCCGCGCGGGTCTTGCCCCAGGCCTGGAAGAAGCCGGCGGCAAAGGCCAGCAGGTCGGCATAGGCGTCGATGGTGTCGTGGCGTGCGAAGGCGGCCAGCCTGGCTTCTGCCTGCGCGAAGAAGACGGGCCTGGCGAACTGGTGCTGGAAGAAGTTTTCGAGTTCGCCCTCACGCAGCCAGAAGACCGACTCGTCGAAGGCGGCACTCGGCCGGGTCTGCGGGCCGCGTTCGGAGATGACGGGCGTGCCCAGCGACATCGCATGGAAGGCACGCGCCTGCTCGAAGCGGCTGCTTTCGTAGAAATGGCAGTTCAGCACCGCCTTGGCCTGGCGCACGAAATGGTCGCGCTCGGGGCCGTACAGCGGGTGGTCGAAGTTGGCGACGTTCCAGCCGCAGGCTTCCACCCGCTGGATGAAGGCCTGGCGGCGCGGGTTCATGCTGCCGAAGAACAGCAGGTCGATGGGGCGCTCTTGCAGCGGCAGTGCGGTGCCGTCGGCCAGGTAGGGCGCGTGGCCGAAGGGCACGATGGGCACGTCCTGCGGCTCGCTGCAGTAGCTGGCGACGTTGGCGGCGTCGTAGTCCACCACCGCGGCGCCGCGCAAGAGATTCAGGTAATCGTTGCTGACGCGTGCGCCACCGTCACCCAGCTGTTCCAGGTTGACGAACACGCAGGCGTGGCGGCGCTGCCAGTCGGCGGGAAAGCCCAGGTGGGCGCCGAAGACCAGGTTCACCGCGTCCTCGCGCAACCGGTTCTTGGCAATCGTCACCTCCGCGCCCATGCGCGTGAACTGGTGGCGGAAATAGCGCGCCTGGTCCAGGAAGCCCAGCGAATGGACATAGCCGGCCGGCTGGATGATGGCCAGGTGTACGGGGGGCAGTTGCATACGCAGGGTTCCTCGGCCGCCGGCGGCAACTGCCAGCGCTGAGGCGATGGTGCCTGCGCTCGCCGTGAACTAAAGCGCGATGAGACGGGCCAAGCGGCGCCTTATCGTCTTCAGGCTGCGGCGAGTGCCGTGGGCGGCAAGCCTGCCTGCTGGCGGTCGAACATGCGCTGCAGCAGGGCTTCGTAGTCGCGGGCGTAGCGGTCGGTGTCGAACAGCGGCAGGGCCAGGCGATGTTCGTCCAGCTGGGCTTTCAGGCCTTGCAGCACCTGCGGCTCGTTGGCCAGCGCGGCGGCCAGGCCCACGTAG
>NZ_VIDT01000079.1 GCF_006519715.1 Ideonella azotifigens | reverse complement strand
GTGGGCTCGGCGGTGCTGGCCAGGATGTGCACTTCGACGCGCGGCATCTCGTAGATGCGCAAGGCCTTGTAGCGGTCGAAGTTGCGCTGTGCTACACGGCCCTGCTTCATTTCCACCTCGCTGTAGTACAGCGCGCCCAGCGCAAAGCCGATGCAGCCTTCCATCTGCGCGCGGATCACGTCCGGGTTGACCGCCACGCCGCAGTCCACCGCGCAGACGACGCGGTCCACCTTCAGCTTGCCGTTCTTCAGCGAGACATCGGCCACCTGGGCCACGTAGGAGCCGAAGGATTCGTGCACCGCCAGGCCTTGCGCGCTGCCCTTGGGCATGGTCTTGCCCCAGCCGGCCTTCTGCGCCGCCAGTTGCAGCACGCCGGCTGCGCGGCCGCCGGGTTCCAGCAAGGCCAGCCGGAAGGCGAGCGGGTCGCGCCCTGCGGCGGCGGCCAGTTCGTCCATCATGGTTTCCATGACGTAGGCGGTGTGGGTGTTGCCCACCGAGCGCCACCACAGCGGCCTCACGCTCAGCGTGGTGGTGTGCAGCGCGCCTTTCATCATCGGCAGCTTGTACGCGCTGGGCGCCACGCCTTCGACCGAGGTGGAGTCGATCCCGTCCTTGATCATCACCGCCATCGCGGTGCCGGCCATGATGGACTGGCCAACGATCTGGTGCTGCCAGTCTGCCACCCGGCCCTTGGCGTCCAGCCCGACCTGCACCTGGTGCACGTACATGGGCCGGTACAAGCCCGAGGCCATGTCGTCCTCGCGGGTGTATTGCAGCCGAACCGGGGCGCGTCCATTGATGGCCTTGGCCACGTTGACGGCAGCCACGGTGAAGTCGCTGTAGGCATTCGCGCGGCGGCCGAAGCTGCCGCCCGAGACGAGGGTGTGCAGCTTGACCTTCTCCATCGGCAGGCCCGCGGCCTTGGCGGCGAACATGTGGTCGAAGGTCGGGAACTGGTGGCCGGACCAGGTTTCCAGCATGCCGTCGTGCAGCCAGGCCACGCAGTTCATCGGCTCCATGGTCGCGTGGGCCAGGAACGGGAACTCGTAGGTGGCGCTGATGGTGTTCACCGCCGGGCCGGCCTGCGTCGCTGCATTGGCTTCGGGCTTGGCGAAGACGGTGCCCCCGGGCTGCGTGGCCTGCTGCTTGTACTGCGTCAGCAGCGCATCGGTGTCCAGTGCATTGCCGGCCGATTCGTCCCATTCCAGCTTCAGTGCGCGCCTGCCCTGCATCGCGGCCCAGGTGCGCGTGGCAACCACGGCCACGCCTTCGGGCACCTGCACCACGTCGATCACGCCGGCCACCTTCAGCGCCTCGGTGGCGTCGAAGGACTTCAGCGTGGCGCCGAACGAGGGAGGCCAGGCGATCACCGCGGTCAACAGGCCGGGCAGCTTCAGGTCGATGGTGTAGACCGCCGTGCCGTCGCACTTCGAAGGCGAGTCGACCCGCGGCGTGGCGTTCTCCTTGCCGATCATCGTGAACTGCGCGGGCGTCTTCAGCACCGGCTTGTCGGGCACCGGCATGCGACTGGCCGCTTCGGCCATCTCGCCGTAGGTGGCGTGTTTGCCAGAGGCGTGGCTCAGCACGTTTCGGCGGGTCCTGATTTCCGCGGGTGGCACGTTCCAGGCCTGGGCCGCTGCAGCAACCAGCATCTGCCGTGCAGCAGCCCCTGCGTTGCGCATCTGCAGGTAGGCGTTGGCAATCGCCGAGGAGCCGCCGGTGCCCTGCATGTCGCCAAAGGCCAGGTTGTTGTAGAGCTTGGGGTTGGACGGCGCGTATTCGGTGCGCACCAGGGTCCAGTCGGCGTCCAGTTCGTCAGCCACCAGCGAGGCCAGGCCGGTGGTGTTGCCCTGGCCCATCTCGTGGTGCTTGCAGACGATGGTGACCAGGTTGTCGGTGCCCACGCGCACGAAGGCATTCGGGGCCAGTGGGCCGGTGGCAACGCCTTCCGGGCTTGGCGCCGCGGCCTGTGCCAATGAGGGCGCGAGGCTGCCGATGCTGATCAGCAGTCCGCCACCCGCAGCACTCTTGAGCAGCGTGCGGCGGGTGAGCGGCGCAGCGCCGGCTGGCGCAGCTTCGGCTTCCGGGAACAGCAGCGACTGCAGCGACTCGCGCCGGGCCTGCATGGCAAGCATCATCGGGTGCATGGTGGGTCTCCCGTTCAGGCCGTGAGCTGGCGCGAGGCCGCGTGGATGGCGGCGCGGATGCGCTGGTAGGTCGCACATCGGCAGATGTTGCCGCTCATCGCGAGGTCGATGTCGCGGTCGGTCGGCTTCGGGTTCTTCTCCAGCAGTGCCGCGGCCGACATGATCTGGCCCGACTGGCAGTAGCCGCACTGCACCACGTCCAGCTCGACCCAGGCCTTCTGCACCGCCTTTGCGGCCTTGGACGACAGGCCTTCGATGGTGGTGATCTTGCGGTTGCTGATCCACGAGACCGGTGCGGTGCAGGAGCGCAGGGTTTCGCCATCGGCATGGACGGTGCAGGCGCCGCACTGGGCCACGCCGCAGCCGTACTTGGTGCCGGTCAGGCCGATGTCCTCGCGCAGCACCCAAAGCAGCGGCGTCTCGGGGTCGACATCGAGTGCGTGCACCCGGCCATTGACGTTGAGTTCAACCGACATCCAGACCTCCTGTGAGTTCAGTGAAATGCGTGATTGTTCAGCGTTGCCCCAAGCGCGCCGCCTGCGGAGTATGCTCGTGCGTCGAGAAAATGGGGAGAAGCGATGCCCGTCATCCGGACCTGTGTTTTCGCGCTTTGCGCCGCTGCAGCCGCCGCCAGTTGGGCTGCGGATCTGCGTACCCCGGAGAGTTTCGCTTCGACCAGCGACCCGGCCCAGCGTTCGCGCGAGCTCTTCCTCGAAGCTGGCAAGGTGCTCCAGCATCCACGCTGCCTGAACTGCCACCCCAACGGTGACCGGCCGACCCAGGGCATGGACCTGCATCCGCACCTGCCGCTGGTGGTGCGCGGCAAGGACGACAAGGGCGCTGTCGGCATGCGCTGCACGGCCTGCCACCAGGCAGCGAATGTGGAGCCGGGCGGTTTCCCGGGCAATCCGCTGTGGCACCTCGCGCCAGGCTCGATGGCCTGGCAGGGCAAGACCCTGGCGCAGATCTGCGTGCAGATCAAGGACAAGCGGCGCAACGGCGGCAAGTCGCTGCCGGCCATCCAGGAACACATGGCGAGCGATGGCCTGGTGGGCTGGGCCTGGGCGCCCGGCGGTACGCGCGAACCTGCGCCTGGCACGCAGGAACAGCTGGGCGCGTTGATCAAGGCCTGGATCGACACTGGCGCGTTCTGCCCGGCGTCTTGAAGCGCCAGCAGCTGCGGAAGTGAGAAGGGGAGAGAAGTATCCCGCGAGGGGATGGTGCCCGAGGTCGGACTCGAACCGACACGCCTTGCGGCGAGGGATTTTGAATCCCTTGCGTCTACCGATTTCGCCACCCGGGCAAGGTGTGTGATCAGCGCTGTGTGCCGGCCTTGAGAAGGCGGTGAGTCGCTGCACGTGGAGCGCGATTATGACATGACCAACGCACGGACTTGAGGCCGCCGCGATAATGAGCCGCAACTCCTGACAAGCCGTGCCCATGCCCAACTACAAGACCCTGGAAGACGCGATTGGCCACACCCCGCTGGTGCGACTGCAACGCCTGCCTGGCGCCGAGCTGGCCGCCCGTGGCAATGTGATCCTGGGCAAGCTGGAGGGCAACAACCCGGCCGGCTCGGTCAAGGACAGGCCGGCGATCAACATGATCCGCCGGGCCGAGCAGCGCGGCGAGATCAAGCCGGGCGACACGCTGATCGAGGCCACCTCGGGCAACACCGGCATTGCGCTGGCGATGGCCGCAGCGATCAAGGGCTACCGCATGCTGCTGATCATGCCGGAGGACCTGTCGATCGAACGTGCGCAGACCATGAAGGCCTTTGGCGCCGAGCTGATCCTGACGCCCAAGTCCGGTGGCATGGAATGGGCCCGCGACCTGGCCGAGCAGATGCAGAAGGACGGCAAGGGCCGGGTGCTGGACCAGTTCGCCAATGCCGACAACCCGGCGGTGCACTACGAGACCACCGGCCCCGAGATCTGGACCGACACGGACGGCGGCATCACCCATTTCGTCAGCGCGATGGGCACGACAGGCACCATCACCGGCGTGTCGCGCTACCTGAAGGAACAGAACCCGGCGGTGCGCATCGTCGGCGCCCAGCCTTCGGAAGGCTCGCGCATTCCCGGCATCCGCAAATGGCCGGAAGCCTACCTGCCGAAGATCTACGACCCGAGTGCGGTGGACGAGCTGGTCTACGTCAGCCAGGCCGATGCAGAAGACATGGCACGCCGGCTGGCGGCCGAGGAAGGCCTGTTCGCCGGCATCTCGGCGGCAGGCGCCTGCTGGGTGGCGCTGCAGCTGGCGCGCACGTTGGAGAACGCGACCATCGTGTTCGTGGTCTGCGACCGGGGCGACCGGTACCTGTCGACGGGAGTCTTTCCCGCATGAGCACCTTCAAGTTCTGTCCGCAATGCGCCACGCCGCTGGCAATGATCGAGCGCATGGAAGACAGCGGGCCGACCGAGCGCCTGCGCTGCCCGGCCTGCGACTTCACCCATTGGAACAACCCGACGCCCGTTTTGGCGGCGGTGGTCGAGTGCAGTGACCAGGGCGGCAAGGTCCTGCTGGCGCGCAATGCGGCCTGGACGCACAAGATGTTTGCGCTGATCACCGGCTTCATGGAGGCGGGCGAATCGCCGGAAGACGGCATAACGCGCGAAGTGCTGGAAGAAACCTCGCTCACCGCCACCTCGGTGAACCTGCTGGGCGTCTGGGATTTCCAGCGCATGAACCAGGTCATCATCGCCTACCATGTGGTAGCACATGGCGAGGTGCGGCTATCGCCCGAGCTGGCCGAATACCGGATGTTCGAACCGGTTGACGTGGTCTGCTGGCCTGCGGGCACCGGCTACGCGCTGGCCACCTGGCTGCGCAGCAAGGGCATTGAGCCGCGCTTCATCGAGCTACCGTCGGCGGCGCCCAGCGCCACCTGAATTTCATCCGCAGGAAAACGCTTCTCATGCAACCTGACAAGGAACTCGACACCAGCGGCCTGAGCTGCCCGCTGCCCATCCTGAAGACCAAGAAGGCGCTGGCCGACATGCTCAGCGGCCAGGTGCTGAAGGTGGTGGCGACCGACCCCGGCTCCAGCCGCGACTTCCAGGCCTTCGCCCGCCAGACCGGCCACGAGCTGGTCGGCCAGGAAACCGTCAACGATCACTTCGTGCACTGGCTGCGCCGGCGCTGAATTGGAACACCCCCTACCGGCTTCGCCGGCCCCCTCAAGGGGGCGCGCCTGCAGGACCGGCCGAGCCGGATCCTGGGGCGCCGCTGGGGTGGGTTCGGGCGCTGCGCCGCTGGTGCCGCTTGGCAATGCCGTGAACTGAAATGAAAACGCCCGCCGGGAGGCGGGCGCGTAGCGGGCACGGGACGAAGTTTTAGATGTCCAGCGCCTTCAGGTACTCGCGGAAGCCGGCGCCCAGTTGCGGGTGAGCCAGTGCGAGTTCGACGTTGGCTTCCAGGAAGCCTTCCTTGGAACCGCAGTCGTAGCGCTTGCCGTCGTAGCGGTAGGCAAACACCTTCTCGCGGCGCATCAGCGCGGCAATGCCGTCGGTCAACTGGATCTCGCCGCCCACGCCGCGCGGCTGGTTGGCAATCTCGCGGAACACGCCAGGCGTGAGGATGTAGCGGCCGGCCACACCCAGGTTGGAAGGCGCTTCTTCCGGCGATGGCTTTTCCACCATGTGGGTCAGGTCCATCATGCGGTCGTTGACCGGCGTGCCTGCGACGATGCCGTAGCGCCTGGTGTGCTCCGGCTTCACTTCCTGCACCGCCAGGATGGAGGCTTGCCACTCGGTGAACTGGTCGACCATCTGCTTGAGGATGGGTGGCTTGCCGACCATCAGGTCATCGGCCAGCAGCACCGCAAACGGCTCGTTGACGACCACGCACTGCGCACACAACACCGCGTGGCCCAGGCCCAGGGCCTTGGGTTGGCGGATGTAGATGCACTCCATGTCGTCCGGCTTGATGCTGTGCACCATCGCCAGCAGCTCTTTCTTGCCCGACGCTTCCAGCTCCGACTCCAGTTCGTAAGCGGTGTCGAAGTGGTCCGGGATGGCGCGCTTGTTGCGGCCGTTGACAAAAATCATCTGGCGGATGCCGGCGGCATAGGCCTCTTCCACCGCGTACTGGATCAGCGGTTTGTCGACCACCGGCAGCATTTCCTTGGGCTGCGCCTTGGTGGCGGGAAGAAAGCGGGTGCCCAGGCCGGCGACCGGGAAAATGGCCTTGTTGATCTTCATGGAACTCCCTATTGATTAATGCGACAACGATGACACAAAAAAGTGCAGCGATGGTGACAAGGCAACACTGAAGCTTCTGCGCTCAGCGATTTTGATCCATCACTTTGCTTGCCTAAGCAGCCTCCGTGCCTCGCTGCATTCCAGGGCTTGAAGACAATCTTTCAGGCCGGTGGCAGCTTGCCCAGTTGGCCGCGCAGGCTGTCCAGCGAGCGGCCGAAACCTTCCAGCCGTTCGCGCATCTGGGCCACCACGGCTTCCGGCGCACGGGAGACGAAGCTCTCGTTGCCAAGCTTGATTTCGGCCTTCTCGACTTCGCCTTCGATGCGCTTGATCTCCTTGCTCAGGCGTTCACGCTCGGCTGCCACGTCGATCTCGACCTTCAGCGCCAGCCGGGCCGCGCCCAGCACCAGCACCGGCGCCATCTCGGTCGCCGCGGCAAACGCAGCCTCGTCGGCCATGACCTGCACTTCGCTGAGCTTGGCCAGTGCCTTCAACACCTGAGCGGCTTCCGCGATGAACGCGTCGTCGCCAATCGTCACCAGCGGCACCCGGTCGCTGGGCGACAGGTTCATCTCGCTGCGCAGCGTGCGACAGGCGCTGACAAATTCTTTCAGTTTGACCACCCAGGCGTCGGCAGCCGGGTCAATGCGTTCCAGCTGCGCGACCGGGTAGGGTGCGGTGACGATGCTGCGGCCATCGTCCGCCGCCTTGCGGCCGGCCACCACGGCAACCGTGTCCCACAGCTCGGCGGTGATGAAAGGCGTGACCGGGTGCAGCAGGCGCAGCACGGTTTCCAGCACACGGACCAGCGTGCGGCGGGTGGCGCGCTGCTGGGCTTCGCTGCCCGTCTGGATCTGCACCTTGGCAATCTCCAGGTACCAGTCGCAATACGAGTCCCACACGAACTGGTAGATCGCGTTGGCCACGTTGTCCAGCCGGTATTCATCGAAGCCCTGGGCGACCGCCGCCTCCACGCGCTGCAGCTCGCTGGTGATCCAGCGGTCGGCCTGGCTGAAGGCCAAGTAGCCATGCGCCGGGCCGCCAGGCGCGCACTCGGCCTTGGTGTGCTCCTTCAGGCCGTTGTCCTGGCCCTCGCAGTTCATCAGCACGAACTTGGTCGCGTTCCACAGCTTGTTGCAAAAATTGCGGTAACCCTCGCAACGCTTGCTGTCGAAATTGACACTGCGGCCCAGCGTGGCCATGGCCGCGAAGGTGAAGCGAAGCGCGTCGGCGCCGTAGCCAGGGATGCCTTCCGGGAATTCCTTTTCGGTGGCCTTGCGCACCTTGGGCGCGGTCTCGGGCTTGCGCAGGCCGGTGGTGCGCTTGTCCAGCAGTGGCGCCAGTTCGATCCCGTCGATCAGGTCCACAGGGTCCAGCACATTGCCTTCGGACTTGGACATCTTCTTGCCCTGCGCGTCCAGCACCAGGCCGTGGATGTACACATGCCTGAACGGCACCTTGCCGGTGAAGTGCTTGGTCATCATGATCATCCGGGCGACCCAGAAGAAGATGATGTCGTAGCCTGTCACCAGCACGCTGCTCGGCAGGAACAGGTCCTGCTCGATGGTCTGCTCTGGCCAGCCCAGCGTGGAGAAGGGCACCATGGCTGATGAATACCAGGTGTCCAGCACGTCCTCGTCGCGGCGCAGCGGGCCGGTGTAGCCGGCAGCCGTGGCCTTGGCGCGTGCGTCTTCCTCGCTGCGGGCGACGAACAATTCACCGTTGTCGCCGTACCAGGCCGGGATCTGGTGGCCCCACCACAGCTGGCGCGAGATGCACCAGTCCTGGATGTTCTTCATCCACTGGTTGTAGGTGTTGACCCAGTTCTCGGGCACGAACTTCACGTCGCCCGATTCGACGGCTTCGATCGCCTCGTCCGCGATGCTCTTGCCGTTGTGGCCGGCCTTGCTCATCGCGATGAACCACTGGTCCGTCAGCATCGGCTCGATGACCGCGCCGGTGCGTGCGCAACGCGGCACCATCAGCTTGTGCTTCTTGACCTCGACCAGCAGGCCCTCGGCCTCCAGCTGCGCGACGATCTTCTTGCGGGCAACGAAGCGGTCCAGGCCGCGGTAGTCCTCCGGGGCTTCGTCGTTGACCTTCGCGTCCAGCGTGAAGATGGTCAGCATCGGCAGGCCATGGCGCAGGCCGACTTGGTAGTCGTTCTGGTCATGGGCAGGCGTGACCTTGACCACGCCGGTGCCGAAGGCCTTGTCCACGTAGTCGTCGGCAATCACCGGCACCAGGCGGCCGGTGATGGGCAGGCGCACCTGCTTGCCAATAAGGTGGCTGTAGCGCTCGTCTTCCGGGTGCACCATCACCGCGGTGTCGCCCAGCATGGTCTCGGGCCGGGTGGTGGCCACGACCAGCGATTCATCGCTGCCTTCGATGGGGTAGCGGATGTGCCACAGCGAGCCGTCTTCCTCTTCGCTTTCCACTTCCAGGTCCGACACCGCGGACTTCAGGATCGGGTCCCAGCTGACCAGGCGCTTGCCGCGGTAGATCAGGCCCTCCTCGTGCAGCTTCACGAAGGTGTCGGTCACGACCCTGGACAGCTTGTCGTCCATCGTGAAGTACTCGTGCTGCCAGCTCACCGAGTCGCCCATGCGGCGCATCTGGTTGGTGATGGTGGAGCCGCTTTTCTCCTTCCATTCCCAGACCTTGGCGACGAAATTCTTTCGGCCCAGGTCATGGCGGCTCGCGCCTTGCTCCTGCAACTGGCGCTCGACGACGATCTGCGTGGCGATGCCGGCGTGGTCGGTGCCGGGCACCCACAGCGTGTTGAAGCCGCGCATGCGGTGCACGCGGGTCAGCGAGTCCATGATGGTCTGGTTGAACGCGTGGCCCATGTGCAGCGTGCCGGTCACGTTAGGCGGCGGCAGCTGGATGCAGAAGGACGGCTTGGCCGGGTCCAGGCTGGGCTCGTAGACGCCAGATTGCTCCCACAGCGGCGCCCAGCGGGCTTCGATGGCAGTGGGTTCGAAGGATTTGGCGAGTTCGGTCATGGGCGGAAGCGAGGTGCGTGCAACAAGCGGACACAAGCTTTGTGTCAACGCTCTGCAAAGAAGCGGAGTTAAACGGAATTGTAGGGTGGCCGGCTGGCGGCCTACCCGGTAAGGGCGAGAGCTTGCTCGCGCCCGGGAGTGGGACATGGCACAAGTTTGGGCGGGGGTGCGTGCACCCTGGCGCGCAGGGCAATCCTTGCCAACGCATCAAGAACAACCAGAGGGCGCCAGCGGCGCAACTCGCACCGGCGCCTCCCGCTCGCGCTGGCGACCTTGGGCAGGCGCTGCGATGGCCTCGGTCGCGGTGCTGCTGGCAGGCTGCGGCGGTGGCGGGGACGACCTGCCGCCGGGGGCGACCTGCTCGCTGTCGGACCAGAAATACTGGGTTGGCAGCTACATGGACGATTGGTACTTCTGGTACGCCACCAATCCGAACCCCGACCCCGCGGCCTACTCGTCCGAGTACGACTATTTCTACGCGCTGCTGTCCACCGGCGACGCGACCTTCCCGGCCGACCGCTGGAGCTACGTCACCAGCACGGAAGACTACAACCGCTTCTTTGGCGACGGCGCCACCATGGGTTACGGCATTGGCGTCAACGGTCTGGAAGTCACCGGCCAGCCGACGCTGCCGCTGCTGGTGCGCTACGTCGAACCCGGCTCACCCGCGGCCGTGGCCGGCCTGCAGCGTGGTGACCAGATCACCACCGTCAACGGCCAGCCGGCCTCGACGCTGATCTCGGCCAACAACTACGACGCGCTGAGCCCCACGGCCACCAACACCGCCGTGACGCTGGGCCTGCACACGACGGCAGGCGACACCACGTTGACGCTGTATTCCGCCGTCTACAACCTGCAGCCGGTGCAGGGCACGTCCATCGTCACCACACCGGGTGGCCGCAAGATGGGCTACATGATGGTCAAGGACATGATCACCCAGGCCAACTCGCCGATGGACACCGCCTTTGGCCAGTTCCGCAGCGCGGGCGTGCAGGACGTGGTGATCGACCTGCGCTACAACGGCGGCGGCCTGGTTTCAGTGGCGGCCAACCTGGCCTCCTACCCCGCGGGTGCGGCGGCCCAGACCACCAGTGGCCAGACCTTTGCCAATCTGTACTTCAACGACAAGCGCGCCGCCAGCAACAACCAGAGCTTCAAGTTCACCAACTGGGCCAATGCGCTGGGCCTGTCGCGGGTCTATGTGCTGACCGGCCCGCGCACCTGCTCGGCCTCCGAGCAGGTCGTCAACGGCCTGAAGCCATTCGTTGACGTGGTCACCATTGGCGATGCCACCTGCGGCAAGCCGGTCGGTTTCACCGCGCAGGACGATGGCTGCGGCAACGTCTGGAGCCCGGTGACCTTCGAGAGCACCAACTCGCTGAACCAGGGCCGCTACTTCAACGGCCTGGCCGCCACCTGTCCGGTGGCCGAAGACTTCAGCCAACCGATTGGCTCGTCGACCGACCCGCTGGTCGTTGCCGCCAGCCAGTATGCCGACGGCGGCGGCTGCCCGGCCGCCAGCGCCAGCCCGTCGCCATCCAACGCCCGCCGCGGTTTGCTGAGCCAGCGTCCGCTGAACAGCAAGCCGCTGTGGCACGAGC
Organism: Ideonella azotifigens; assembly: GCF_006519715.1. Classification (GTDB taxonomy): domain Bacteria; phylum Pseudomonadota; class Gammaproteobacteria; order Burkholderiales; family Burkholderiaceae_C; genus Ideonella; species Ideonella azotifigens. The sequence continues at coordinate 2,599 of NZ_VIDT01000079.1, read as the reverse complement.
CAGGCGAGCGGGGTGGCATGTACGCGAAGTGAGCGATCTCACGCGTCATCCGCTCGCGGCTGGCGCCTGGTTCAATTTCAGGCGGACGAGCTGGCCCGACTTTCCAGCTCGTCCAGCCGGCAGCTCAGCGCATCCATCGAGCGCTGCTGGGCCACGAACAGTCGCGTCACCACATCGAGCAGTTCGTTGACCGTCAGACCGGAGAAGAGCTGTCTGGCTTCCTCGGCAGGCGGACTGAACAGGCTGTCGGTGTGGCAAAAGCTGCGGGCCACTTGCTGGTTGCTTTCAGCGTACCTTGCGTCGATTTCGGCGGCCTGCTCGGCGCTCAGCAGAAAACGCTTGTCGCTGCCTTTCGCGAGCTCATCGCGAAAAGCTTCGGTGAATTTCAGCTTGTGCGCAGCCGCGGTCGGTTGTCGGTTGAATGACAGCATGGCTTCGAGCGCCGTTGCGCTGAGGCTGCTTTGCTGGTCTTCGGGGCGTTTGAGATCGTCCATGTCCTTCAGGCCCACCAAGTCGCAGAAGTCATCGACGATGTTGCCGCGCAGCAGCTTGCCCCGTTCCCAGGGACGCACGATCACCCGGTCCGCGCCAAACGCTTCGGCCCACACTGCCAGCATTTGCTGATAGTCCATCACGCCCAGTCGTTCCTGCCGCGCGATGAAGTCCTCGAAGGACAGGCGCGAGGTCTGGCTGACGTCGGTCTTGACGATCTGGTTGAACCAGGATTCCACCCAGTCACTCTGGCGCCGCAGGTAGCAAACGATGTGCACGTCGCAGTGCGCCAGCTGTTTGGCCATCCACTGCACGGCAGTGCGCCGGCGTTGCGGTCGGTCTTCGAACAAGTGCCAGAAGACTTCTTCGCTGATGACGTTGATCGGCGCGTCGCGCTGCACGATCTGTTCGGCGAGCCGGGTCCAGACGAACTCCGCGCCGCCTGAGCCCTTGGCAGCCTGATCCACGCTGTCAAACAGGAAGCGCTGCTTGAGGATGTGCCGGTCGCCGGGAGGTGATGCAGGGTAGAAAAGCCCTCGCCACTGCAGTGCGTCGCGGTTGGCGTGCATGAACGCCTGCAAGGAAGTCGAGCCAGTTTTCGTCTGGCCGATGTGAAAAAAGAGTTTTGGCTTGGAAGCGGCGTCCATGGCATGCGGTGGCAAGCAAGAGGTGCAGGATCCCGTGACACGGGCATTCCGGGCAGTCTCTGCGGAGTTGGCATGCTGCCGGTGCAATGCGACAGGCGTGTTGCAGCCTCACGGCATGCCACCTTGCCGGGCGCAGCAGTTGCTCGCTCTTGGCTGTCCGGTAGCGGCTGAGCTTGATGACGAGGGGAGCGAAGTCGACCGCCTGGTGGACTGCAAGCCCAAGGTGACACCACACAGAGCTTGCGGAATGCGATTTTCCGTATAATTCGTATTTTCCGAAATTCATCGCACAGACATGCTCAAAGTCACCTCGTCAGAGTTCCAGCGGAACATTGCGCGTTACCAGGACGTGGCACTGACCCAGGGCGTGGCGGTCACGCATCACGGGCGTGAGCGCACGGTGTTGATCTCGGCGGAGGAGTACCACCGCCTGAAGCGCCGGGATCGCCAGGTCATGGCCCTTGACGATTTCACTGCCGCTGACCTGGCGGCGCTTGAAGCGGTGCGCGCGCCGGAGGCAGCCAAGGGCTTCGACGGTGAGTTGGGCGCTTGACGCATGGCCTTTCCCGCCCCGGTCCCCGGCCTCGTCATCCGCTACAGCTACCTCTGGTCGACCGAACATGCGCGCGGTCAGGAAGAAGGCGTCAAAGACCGCCCCTGCGCGGTCATCCTGGTGACGACGGGCGAGGAAGGCAACAAGGTGGTGACGGTGTTGCCGATCACCCATGCATCGCCGACCGACCTTGCCCTTGCCATCGAGATCCCGCCCGATACCAAACGGCGTCTTGGGCTGGACGGCGAGCGTTCCTGGGTCGTGCTGACCGAGGCCAATCGGTTCATCTGGCCGGGTCCGGACTTACGGCCGACCACGCCAGGCAACCCCGACAGCTTGGCTCATGGGCTGTTGCCACATGGGCTGTTTGAAGCGATCCGGCTGCGCTTCATCGACCTGATCAAAGCACGGCAGGCTCGCTCGATTCCCAGGACGGAATAAGACGGGGCTGGCGGTCGCCCGCTGGGCCTTGCGCTCATGCCGCGGCGTTGTCCATGCGGATCTCGGCCCTTTGTCCTGCCGGCGAAAGCACAGCGCGGTCAGAGCAGTTGCTTGCGCTTGACCGTCAGGTAGCGGCTGACCAGTGCGCTGGCGAGTTCGGCGGGGGGCACGTCCAGGCTCAGGCCCTGCGGGTCGGGCAGGCGGCGCAGCGCGTCGCGTCGGGCTTGTTCGAAGGCGTGGGCGGTGGCCACTTCGGCGACGGCTTGTTGGCCGTTGAGTGACTGGCTGGCGAGTTCGGCCAGCATCGGTTCTCTCAGGTTGGCGACCACGGTGATGTGGCGGCTGCGCAGCAGGCGCAGCGCCGGGGCGAGTTCGCCGCCGTCTTCATCGCGGAAGTGAGTCAGCAGCACGACCAGGGCGCGGCGCGGCATGGCGCGCATCAGCGCGCGGGCGGCTTCCTGGTAGT
>NZ_VIDT01000789.1 GCF_006519715.1 Ideonella azotifigens | reverse complement strand
CTGCGCAACCGAGCCGCGGGCAAAACCGCCTTACCGCACCGCGGCCGGCCAGTGACCCGAGGTCTTCAGCTGCCCGTGTAACGGCCCGGCCGGTGGTTGATGTAGATGAAGCTGCTCATCACCACCGCGCCCAGCACCGAGTAGATGGCCCGGTCGCGCGGCAGGATCAGCGCGGCGATCAGCAGCACGCTGATGTCGATGGCCATCTGCACCTTGCCGGCGCGCCAGCCTTTGACCTGCTGGAAGTACAGCGAGACGATGGTCGCGCCGCCCAGGCTGGCCCGGTGGCGCGCCAGGAACAGGCAGCCCGAACCCAGCAGCAGACCACCCAGCACCGCGGCGTAGCCCGGGTGCAGCCGCTCGATGGCAAACAGCCGCGGCGAGTATTCGGTCATCAGCGACAGCGCCGTCACCGCCACGAAGGTCTTCAGCGTGAACTCCGGCCCCATGCGCTTCCACGAGAAGCCGTAGAACGGCAGGTTCACGACGAAGAACCACTTGCCGAAGCTGTAGCCCGTCAAGTGGCTGAGCACGAAGGCCGCGCCTGCCGTGCCACCGGTGATCAGGCCCACCTGCGCAAACAGGATCAGCGCCAGCGAGACGAACAGCGTGCCGGTGAAGATGGCCTGCGTGTCCTCGAACAAGGTGTGCGGCTTGTCCGTCAGCGGCGCGAGTGCCTCTGCCGTGCGTTTTGCGGTTGGAATGTCGGGGGTGTCTACAGTCGCCATGCGGGCATTGTGAGCAGGAAGCATGCCGCGCCACCGCGCTGCCCCACCCCGCCAGCCGGCCGGCGCGGTCACCGCAGCCTCACTCCCGGTAGTAAACCATCTGGTGCGTGCTGGCGAGCAGTTGGCCGCTGTCGCTCCAGACCTCGGCCGTCTGGTCAAAATAGCCGTTGCGGAAGTTCAGTGCCTTGGCCACGCCCAGCACCGGGCGTTCGCCCTGCGCGGCCAACATCGCGGCGTCTGCATGGAAATACGTCGTCAGCGTCACGGTGCCGATGGGCACGAACAGCCGGCGGCGCATGAAGACACGTGGGAAAAAGCAGTCGCAGATCGCCGCCAGCGACGCGAAGTCCAGCGGCCGGGCCGGTTCGTCGCGCACCCAGAAGCTGCTGTGCGAGCTGGCGTGTTCCTCGCCGTCCATGGCCTCGGGCAGGCCGCCGGTGACAAAGCGCATGTCATAGCGCTTGAACCAGGGCGGGCGCCGGGCGCCGCCGGCCCGCGTCAGCGTGTCGGGTGACGGCAGGTTTGCGGGCGGCCGCACGTCCGGTGCCGACCAGGTCTCACGCCGCCGCGCCAGCACCGCAGTCGCGGTGGCCGCCACGGTGCCGCCTTGCAGCAGCTCCACCGACCAATGCTGCGTCGACCGATTGGTGCGTGCCGCGCGGGCCACCAGCCCGAAGCCACCGTCCTCGATGGCGCTGGCGTAGTTGACGGTCAACGCAATCGGATCCCCCTGGCGCTCAGGGTGCTGCAGCACCGCGTTCAGCAAGGTGGCCGCCGTCGTGCCACCAAACGGGCCCACCATGTTGGCGTAGGCCGGGCTGGTGGCACCACTGAAGTGACCCGCGTGCGCCGCAGGGGCCAGCGCGATCGCGCTGTCGAACGGATGCACGAACGATGGCTCAGGTGCGGTCATGTCGGTCGCAAATTCAGGCATGTGGCAGTGTGCCGCTGCAGGCCGGGAAAGGCCTGTCACCAAGGCGTCGCGTCGCTCAAGCCGGCTGCGCCGCCGGCACCACCACGCGCGAGGACTCGCGGATCGGCAGGTGCATCAGGGCCGCGCCAAAGGCCAGCACCGCGTCAGCGTAGAACATCCAGGTGTAGTTGCCGGTGGCCTCGAAGGTCTTGCCGCCCAGGTAGGCGCCCAGGAAGCCGCCGATCTGGTGGGCCAGCATGACCATGCCGAACAACGTGCCCATGTGGGCCGGGCCGAAGAAGCGGGCCACCAGGCCGGCCGTGGGCGGCACGGTGGACAGGAAGCTCACGCCCATCACCGCGGCGAAGACCAGCATGCCGGCGCTGCTCTTGGGCGACAGCACGAAGACCAGCACCGCCACGCCGCGCAGCAGGTAGATCAGCGACAGCAGTGACTTCATGCGCCAGCGCCCGCCCTGGAAACCGATGGCCCAGCCGATGCCGAAGCTGCCGACGATGTTGAACAGGCCGATCACCGCCAGCGACCAGGCACCGACCGCGGCCGGCAAGCCGCACGACACAACAACACCTGGCAGGTGGGTGGCCAGGAAGGCCACATGGAAGCCGCAGACCATGAAGCCACCGGAGAGCAGCAGGAA
>NZ_VIDT01000788.1 GCF_006519715.1 Ideonella azotifigens | reverse complement strand
CGTGGTCAAGGCGCTGCAAGGCGCGCGTGCCCCCGCCTCGCTGCTGCTGGCCGAAGCCTGGCGGCCGTGGCGTTCTTATGCGGTGCTGCAGCTCTGGCAGTCGCTCTCGCCATCCGCCCCCAATCTCTCGTAGGAGGTCGCCATGACACTCGCTCTTCATCGCCCCTGGGTCGCACAAACTGTCGTGGACACGCCGCTGGGTCCGCTGCGCCTGGCCGCCACCGAAGCCGGCCTGGCCGGCGCCTGGTTCGAAGGCCAGCGCCATCATCCCGGCGCGTTGAATGCACCGGACAACCCGTCCCAGCGCTGGCTGCGCCAGGCGACCGACGAACTGGCGCTCTACTGGCGCGACGCGCGCCGCAGTGTCTTTCAGGTGCCGCTGGACGCCGACGGCACGCCGTTCCAGCGCGAGGTCTGGCGCGCGCTGCTGGCCATTCCCACGGGCACGCTCAGCAGCTACGGCCGCATCGCCAGTGAACTGGGCCGGCCCAGCGCTTCGCGCGCGGTGGGCGCCGCGGTGGGCCGCAATCCGCTGTCCATCCTCGTGCCCTGTCACCGCGTGGTGGGCGCCGATGGGGGCCTGACCGATTACGCTGGCGGGCTGGACCGCAAGCAGGCCTTGCTGGCACGCGAAGGTGCGCTGACCGCCCTCGCGCCAACCCGCTGCAGCGAAGCCGACAGCCCGCTGCCGCTTTTTGAACACGCTGAATGAAACCTCGCCACCTCGCCGAATTGCTCCTGCTCGCCGCCATCTGGGGCGCTTCCTTCCTGTTCATCCGCATGGGCGCCGCGGCCTTCGGCCCGCTGGCGCTGGCTGGCATGCGCACCGTGGGCGCCACGCTGTGCCTGCTGCCGCTGCTGGTCTGGCGTGGCGAGCAGGGTGCGCTGCTGAAACACTGGAAGCCCATCCTGCTGGTGGGCATCACCAACTCCGCCCTGCCGTTTGTCTGCTTCGGCGTGGCCGCGCTGGCGATCAACGGCGGCCTCTCGGCCATCTTCAACGCCACCACGCCGCTGTGGGGTGCGCTGCTGGCCTGGCTGTGGCTGGGCGACAAGCCCACGCGCGCCAAGTCGCTGGGCCTGGCCATCGGTTTTGCAGGCGTCTTGTGGCTGGCCTGGGACAAGGCCAGCTTCCGCCCCGGCGACCACGGCGTGAGCCCCGCACTGGCGGTGCTGGCCTGCATGGCCGCCACGCTGCTGTACGGCTTTTCGGCCAACTTCACCCGCCGCTACCTGACGGGCGTGCCGTCGATGGCGCTGGCCGCCGGCAGCCAGATCGCCGCCAGCCTGCTGCTGGTGCCGCTGATGCTCACGCATTGGCCCGAGGTCAACCCGGGTGCACGCGAATGGCTGGCTGCCGTGCTGCTGGCGGTCGTCTGCACCGGCCTGGCCTATGTGCTGTACTTCCGGCTGATCGCCAGCATGGGCGCGTCCAATGCAATGACCGTGACCTTCCTGATCCCCGCTTTCGCGGTGCTCTGGGGCGCGCTGTTCCTCGCCGAACAGCTCACCGGCGCAATGCTGGCCGGCTGCGCGGTGATCCTGGTCGGCACCGGGCTGGTCACCGGGTTGTTGAAGCTGAAGCTGTTGTCACCAGGGAGATAGCGCAGGTCCATGCCCGCCAAAACCGCCACGCCGCACCGCGCCTCTTCCTCTCAAAACCGCCAGCGAGCGCATGCCCTGCTGGACCACCTCGCCAAGCAGCCGCCGTTCGACCAGGTCGCGCAGCGGGAAGGCGCCGCGCAGGCCCATGCGCTCGCGGTCGAGGCGGGCGATCTGGTGCTGCAGGCCGAGGCCTTGCTGGCCGGTGCCAGCTGGCCAGGCCAACTGATCGACCCGCTGGGCGCCTGGTCGGCGCTTCAAAGGGCCGAGCGCATCTTCCGGGCCAATGGCATTCCCGACCGGGCAGCCGCTTGCCAGGTGGCCATGGCGCGTGCGCTGTACGACCTGGGCCAGGAGCGCCAGGCCGACGTGGTCGTGCAGGCCGCCCTGCAGGAGCCTTCGCTGCCCGCGCCGCAGCGCGCCAGGGCCTACATGCTGCGGTTCCTGGCATTGGGCCGCATGGGGCAGATCGAAGCCGCCTACGAATGCCTGGTCGACCAGGCCGTGCCGATGGCCCGGGCCTGTGGTGACGTTTACCAGCTGGCCCGCGCCATCGGCCGGAAGGCCTGGTTGATCGCCCGGCTGATGCACAGCGCAGGCAACCCCGAGCTGCCGCTGCCGGCCTTCGCACACCTGACCAAGCTCAAGCGTGAACCGGCCACGCTGGCGCACGTGCTGAGCCTGCTCGACGAAGCCCGC
>NZ_VIDT01000787.1 GCF_006519715.1 Ideonella azotifigens | reverse complement strand
GCGCGCTTCGCCGAGCAGCAGGTGGTGCTGCACCTCGAAGCCTTCGCGTTGCAGCGCAAAGACGACAGTGGCGGCAATTGCCGGGTCATCCTCCAGCAACAAGATCATGACAGCCCCTCGTCCGACGTGTACGTCGGCCGGTCCCCCAAGGGGACGCGGGCCGGCTTGGGAGCGGCCCGGCGCTCGGCCCGCTTTGAAGGTGTGGCCATGGATGGAGGTCAGCTGAAACTGGTCGCACCCAGCACCGGGAACAACTTCAGCAGCCCGTCGGCCAGCAGTTCCACCGCCATCGCCGCGAGGATCAGGCCCATCAGCCGGGTCATCACGTCGATGCCGGTCTGGCCGAGCACGCGGGCGATGCGGCCTGCGGCCGAGAAGACCAGGAAGGTCGCCACGCCGACCACCACGCCGTAGCCCACCAGCACCGCGTGCTCCCAGAAGGTGCGGGTCTTCTCGGCATAGATCACCATGGTCGAGATCGTCGCCGGGCCGGTCAGCAGCGGCACGCCCAGCGGCACGACGGCGATGGAGGCGCCTGCTTCGGCCTTGGCGCGGCCTTCCTGCACGTCCCTGGGCCGGGTGTCGCCGGGCTGGGCATTGAGCATGTTGATGGCCGAGATCAGCAGCAGCACGCCACCGCCCACCTGGAACGAGGGCACCGAGATGCCGAAGAATTCGATGATCTTCAGGCCGGCCAGGCTGCTGATGGAGACCACCAGGAAGCCGGTCAGCGAGGTGGTACGCAGCGTCCTGCGCCGCTCCTCGGGCGTCATGCCCTGCGTGAAGTGGATGAAAAACGGCACGACGCCGATGGGGTTGACGATCGCCAGCAGCGCGATCAGCGGTTTGAGCAGGTCCATCTCAGGTGTTTTCCAGGGCCAGTCGGTTCAGGATGCGACCGGCCAGTTGCCGCACCAGTTGCAAACCTTCGATCGCCATGCCGCCATGCCAGGACAGCGCCTCGCCGTCCACCGCCAGGCATTCGGCGCGCGGGCAGAGTTGTTGCACGGCCTGCACGTCGGCCTCTTCGAAGCGGTAGGGCTCACTGGGCAGAAGCACCCAGCGCACATCGGTCAGCCACGGCTCGTCGCCGCGCAGCACGGGGTAGCGTGCGGCGCCGCTGGCACCGCCTTGTGTGTCCGGCAGCGTCGTCAAACCGGCGTGCGCCAGCAGGCGGCTGATGTAAGTGTCGCGTGCCACCGACATCCACGGCGCGCGCCAGACCAGGCAAAGGACCTCCTCGCGTGCCACAGGCGGTGCCAGGCTGGCCTGCCAGGCCGCAGCAAAAGCAGCCCGCTCGGCGGCCAGCGCCTGCGCCACGCCGGGCAGCTCGCCAAACGCGGCGGCCAGCTGGTCCAGCAGGGCAGGATGGTCGCCCGGCCCGCAGGGATGGGTGACGATGACTTGCAGCGGCGCACCATTTGCAGTGCGCCATTCGCGCAGCGCCTGGACGGTGTCGAGCCGGTTTTCGTCGACGTTGACCAGCACGTGAGTCGGTGCGAGCCGCTGCAGCTTGGCCATGTTCACGTCCTTGGTACCACCGACTTTCGAAACTTCCCGCACGGCTTGGGCCGGATGGATGCAGAATCCAGTTCTCGCGACCAGCCAGGGCCCCAGGCCCAAGCGCACCAGCAGCAGCGTCAGGCTGGGCACCAGGCAGGCAATGCGGCAAGCGCTGGCAGGCTGCAATTCGTCAGGCATGGCCGCGATCCATGGAAAACACCGGCCGAGTCTCGCATGCTTGGCAACCCGCTACATCGGCCATCAAGGCCTGTGCAGCCGGCATCAATTGGTGGTTCCCTGGTCTGGCTGCAGATGCAGCGCAGAAAAACGACAAATTGACAAGCAAGCTTTTGCCGCGAACGCAAAAATAGTCTCATAATGGGCTGGGGCAGCTTGCTTTTGCTGCCTCGTGTTTGCTGTGTATGGACGCGGCACCTTCGCTTGATGGTTCACGCTGGGTTGAAGCTCCACATGGTCTTTTTGTGATTGATAGGAGCGTTCCCCATGGGAAACAAGCTTTATGTCGGCAACCTCGCTTACAGCGTGCGCGACGACTCTCTGCAACAAGCGTTTGGTGAATTTGGTACCGTCACGTCCGCCAAGGTCATGATGGACCGCGAAACCGGCCGTTCCAAGGGCTTCGGCTTCGTGGAAATGGGCTCGGATGCCGAAGCCCAAGCCGCTGTGAACGGCATGAACGGCCAGCCTCTGGAAGGCCGCGCCATCGTCGTGAACGAAGCTCGTCCGCGTGAAGAGCGTCCGGGTGGCTTTGGTGGTGGTGGCGGCGGCGGTGGTAGC
>NZ_VIDT01000786.1 GCF_006519715.1 Ideonella azotifigens | reverse complement strand
CGTCGACCAACTGATGCTCATCCAGCCCGGCGATCTCGAAGGCTTCGTCGTCGGCGTCTTCCACTTCGTCCGGGTCGAACACCACCTGCAGGCGGTGGCGGAAAAAGGCCTTGACGGGGTTGCGCAGGAAGGCGGTGAGCAGGTCCAGCGTGAGCGCAACCGGCGTGCCCTGCTGCTCAGGCGCAGCCGCGTCGTGCAAGGCCGAGGGCTTCGCTTCGGCATGGGCTTGCCGCCATTCGCGGGCCCAGGTGTGCGCCGAGCTGCCGGGCTCGAAGTAGCGGCGGCTGAACGGCTGCAGCGGGTGCTCATGGCTGCGCGCTTCCACCGCGGCCTGGCCCCAGGCGGCGGCCAGGTAGTCGCGCAGCTGCGACAGCAGCACCGAAGGCGGCTGTTCGCTGTTGTCACGCGCATTGCGGCCAGCCCAGCTGAGGTAAAGCACGCGGCGGGCGGACAGCAGGGCTTCGAGCATCAGCTGGCGGTCGTCGTCGCGGCGCGAGCGGTCGCCGGCGCGCGTCTGGCCAGGCGTGGCCATCAGGTAGTAGGCGCCGGTCTGCAGGTCGTAGCCGCCCCAGAACATGTTGCCCACCAGCGCCGGAATGTCGGGCGCCAGCAGCGTGAGCGTGTAGTTGGTGCGCCAGAGTTCACCCTTGGCGTCCCAGCCGTCGAACAGGATGATCTGCCAGGAATCCTCGTCGACGTAGTACTTGCGCTTGGGCACCACGTGGCGCTTGCCCTCGGCCAGCGTGGCCTCGACCTCCCACACGCGGTGCAGTTCCCAGCGCACCAGGCTCGGGTTGAGCGTGTTGGGCGTGACGAGATCCGCGACCTTGGCGGAGGCGGCGCGGTTGTTGTTGTAGGGGATGTAGAGCTCGCGCTTGCCGACCAGCTTGAGCTTGTGCTTGTCGTTCGGGCCGAAGAGCATGAAGGCTTCGTCGAACAGGCCGATGCCGGAGGTCACCGAGTCGGGCGTGTCATAGGCCACGGACGGCGCCTTGCGCACGCGCCGCTGGCCCACCAGGTATTGCCACAGGCCGCGCGGGTTGCTGGCGTTCAGGTTGTCGTGCGCCAGGATGGCCTCGCCGGCCTTGGAGCCCGGCTCGCTGACGGAGAACTTGCCGAGCTGGGAGTAGCCGTCGAATTTCTCCAGGCTGCCCTCGGGGTCGTAGAACTGTTTGCGAAAGCTTTGCGTGCCCCCGGAGGCCATGGCGCGGCGGCCATCGGCGGTGACGACCCAGACCCGCACCGGTGCCTGGATGTAGGTGCCGGTCCAGGCCAGGCGGTGGTTCTGGAACACCTCGTCGCCATCCTTGGGAATGGGGAATGGCGTGCCGCCATAGGCGCCTTCGGTGCCCTGGCCATCGTCGACCAGCTTGGCCCGCGTGGCGTTCTTGAAGGTGTTGTCGTAGACCCATTGCGGCGCTGCGGCGCTGCGGTGCGTCGGGTAGACGTCGATGCGGAAGTCGGGGTAGCGCTTCATCAGCGCCTTGACGCCGTCGCTCAGCCGCGCGTCGTATTGCGCCATGTTCTTCGCGCTGATGGCGTAGAGCGGCTTCTCGCCGGGGAAGGGGTCTGGCCGGGGTTCACCAGGCTTGTAGCCTGCGGGTGCCTTGGTCACGCCGCCGTCCCAGGCGGGGATGCTGCCGTCCTTGTTGCCGGCGCGCTCGGCACCCAGCGGGGTCAGCGTGGTCTTGAGGCGTGCGGCTTCGTCGGCCGAAACGGCGGCGCCGGCATTGCCGGCCCAGGCCAGCGCCACAGCGGCGGCCAGCAGGGATGCGTGGAATTGCTTGCGGATCATGCGAATACTCCGTGGAGCGCGGTTCAGAAGGTGCGCGAAACGCTGAAGGCAAGGTAGGCCCGATCCTTCAGCGACTGGCCGAAGCTGAGCTGGCGCGGCGTGCCACTGCCGGCAACCAGCGTCTCGGTGAAGGTCTTGGCGGTACCGAAGTAGTCGGTGCAGGTCAGCGCCAGCTTCCAGTCGTTCTGGTAGGTGCCCTTCAAGCCGATGCTGTAGTCGCCGGCGCTGCTGGCACCGCCGGCGAAGTTGAAGATGGCCGACGAACGGCCGCCGAAGTTGTAGCCCACGCCCACAGGGATCGACAGGTCCAGTCCCGGCAGCACCTGGAAGTACTGCGGCTCGAACAGCATGCGCAATGCGAAGGCGCCCTTGGTGGTGTTCGGGTCCAGCCCGCCAATGCCCTGGCTGCTGCCGTCGGCCGCCGCGAAGATGTCGCGCGTGACGGCCAGGGTGCGGTTGTAGGCCAGCTCGGCCACCACCGCACCGCCGCCCCACAGCGGGCCTGGCTGC
>NZ_VIDT01000785.1 GCF_006519715.1 Ideonella azotifigens | reverse complement strand
GCGCGCCATGCCGGCCAGGTCACGCTTGGCCAGGCCCTCCAGTTCTTCGCAAACAATGCGCGTGGCCAGTGCCTGCAACTCGGCTCCGACGATGGAGGGCAGCTGCAGCAGCAGGCATTCCTGCACCGTGCGCGCACCGATGCCCAGCGGCTCCAGCGACTGCACATGGCGCAGCGCGATGCGCCACTCCACGTCCTGCACTGGCGGCTCGTCGCTGAGCGGCGGCAGCAGGTCGTCCATGGGCTGGCGCAGGTAGCCGTCTTCATCCAGCGAATCGATCAGGGTGCGGGCCAGCAGCAGGTCGCGCTCGGACAGCCGCATGCATCCCAGCTGCCGGTGCAGGTGTTCGGCCAGCGTGGTGGCCTCGGGCACGAAGTCCAGGGCGCTGGCCTCTCCCCCTTCGGCGTTGCGCTGGCGCGCCTCGGGCAGGTCGTTCCAGTCGCCAGGCTCGGGCGCGTCGGAGGCGTTTTCCAGCGGCGGCGTGTCCAGCCCGCTGGCGCCCTCAGGCTGCAGCTCGCCTGCCTGGCCTTGTTCGAGGCGGGCGACGAAGTGCTGATGCCGGATCCGTCCTATCCCTGCAACCGGCACTTCGTGGCCGCAGCGGGCGCCAAGGCACTGGCGCTGCCGGCCGGCCCCGAGCAGCGTTTCCAGCTGGACGCAGACACCGTGGCCGCCCGCTGGACGCCCAACACCCGCGCAGTGCTGCTGGCCTCGCCGTCCAACCCCACCGGCACCTCGATCGCACCGGGCGAACTGGGCCGCATCGTCACCGAGGCCCGCGCCCGCGGCGGGCTGACGCTGGTCGACGAGATCTACCTCGGCCTGTCCTACGACGACCGCTATGCCCACAGCGCGCTGGCGCTGGGCGAGGACGTGATCTCGATCAACAGCTTCTCGAAGTACTTCAACATGACCGGCTGGCGCCTGGGCTGGCTGGTGGTGCCGCCCACCCTGGTTGCGCCGATCGAGAAGCTGCAGCAGAACCTCTACATCTGCGCCTCCAGCATTGCCCAGCATGCCGCGCTGGCCTGCTTCGAGGCCGAGTCGCTGGCTGTCTACGAGCAGCGCCGCCAGGCCTTCCGCGAACGGCGCGACTTCATCGTCGGCGCGCTCAACGAGATCGGCCTGACCGTGCCGGTGATGCCGGACGGCGCGTTCTACGCCTGGGCCGACTGCAGCCGCTTCTCGAACAGCAGCTGGGACTTCTGCATGGACCTGATGCAGCAGGCCCATGTGGCCCTCACGCCGGGGCGAGACTTCGGACCCGCGGCGGCCGAGCGTTACCTGCGTCTCTCATTTGCCAGCAGCCTGCCGCAACTCCAGGAAGCGGCAGCCCGCTTATCACGTTTTGTTTCAACCTGATCCCATTTGACTCTGCAACAGCAGACTCGGCGCCACAGTTTGCAGGGCCGGGTTGCTTATGCTGCCCGCCATGCCCTGGAATATTTTCAAGACGCGTCAAAGCAGTACCGGCAGCGCGTCGCCCGTCTTCCAAAACACGGTGGTGGAAGACCGCACCCGGAGTCAATTCGACCTGCTGCATGCGCAACAGGCGGGCCAAGCCGAGCCGGGTGACCTGCCAGCCGCGATGGGCGTCATCGGACGCTATCAGCTGCGCACCGTGCTCGGCGAAGGCGGATTGGGCACCGTCTATGGCGCCTGGGACCCGCTGCTGTCGCGGCGTGTCGCGGTCAAGACGCTGCAGCTGCGCTGGCACCAGCAACCCGGTGCGCTCGGCGCCCCCGACGAACTGATTCTCAACGAAGCCCGCGCCGCAGCGCGCCTGTCGCATCCGCACATCGTCACGGTGTATGACGCCGGCAGCTCGGACCAGGGCGTCTACGTCGCAATGGAGCCGCTGCAGGGCCTGGACCTGCGGCAGATGCTGCGCCAGGGCTGGCGGCCCACGCCGATGGAGGCCGCAGGCCTGGTGCGCCGCGTGGCCGAGGCGCTGGCCTATGCCCACGGCAAGGGCGTGATCCACTGCGACATCAAGCCGGCCAACATCTTCATGGTCGACAAGCGCCAGCCCAAGGTGCTCGACTTCGGCATCGCCCGCGTCGCCCGGCGCGACGGCTCAACCTCGGTCACCCCTTCGGCCGGCTCGCCGCATTACCTCTCGCCCGAGCAGTTGCGCCACACCAAGGTCGATCGCCGCTGCGACGTGTATTCGCTGGGCGTGGTGCTGTACGAGCTGCTCACCGGCCGCCAGCCCTACACCGGCCAGAGCATGGAAGAGATCAGCCACGCGGTGCTGAACTCGACCCAGCCGCAGGCCAGGATGGTGGACCCGGCCGTGCCGGCCGGCCTC